>NZ_RZRO01000052.1:0-46739 GCF_003997975.1 Mesorhizobium sp. M7A.F.Ca.US.005.03.1.1 | reverse complement strand
CTGGTGCCGGGTGCAGCATGCCTTTCATTTGTGGATCGAGCCTCCCACGCCGGCGCCGAGCTCCGCCGCGATGTCAGCCTCGGTGCCGGCACAAAGCGGATGGCCCCAGCCCGAGGCGCTTTTGCCGCCGGGATCGACATCGTAGACGATGGCGTCCTTGCGATTGGGATTGACCCCGGCGGGAACCTTGTCGAGGCCAAGCGCCGCGCGAACACGCCAGGCGACATTGTGATCGGCGCATGAGGAATCTCCTGAGACCCCGAGGCCTCCGACGATGCTCTTGCCGTCATAGAGGGCAAGCCCGCCGCCAAACACGACGACGCCTCCGATTGGCTTGCCGACGAGAGGATCGCTGGCACTTCCAAACGTTTTGGGATCGCCCGCATAGGCTGCGGCCTGGTTGACCGGGTTGGTCTCCTGCAAGCCGAAAAGCGGCCCGCCCGGCTGCGTCCCCGCGTAGAGATTGGCCGTCGATAGGGCCATTTGCGCCAGGCTGAGCCCATTGGCTGTATTGGCCTTCTCCGCCGCGACGAGGCGACTGCCTGGCCATTGCGAATCGGCGGTGGGACCGCTGAAAGCGATCGCGCACACCGCGCCGTCGCGAGCAACGACAGCGGCCCATTCATTGGTCTCAAAGCCTCCGTTGGCAGGTCCGCCGCTTGCTTTCACATTGGCCTTGAGTGCGGCGAGCAGCTTATCGTGGTCGGCCGGGCAGGGCGCCTGTGCCATGGCTTGGCCCTGTGGGAACAGGCCACTCGTCAACAACACCAGACCAAAGGCTGATAGCAAACGCCGACAGCGATACATTGTCCTGCCCATTCGTTCGAGCATCAAAGAACCCCGGAGCATTCTGGCAGCCTGGAAAATGCGAAAATGAGTCCGTGGTCCAATGCCGTCGCTATTTAACTTGGGCGATGCAGCTATGTTCCTGCTTTTGCAAAAAATTGCGCAGCCGCGTGCGCCGATGCAAGGTTGCCGTCTGTCCGTGTCGCCGGCGCAAAATCCGCGGCCGAGATCGTGGTACCTACTGTCATACGTGTATTGTGATGCAAACGA
Source organism: Mesorhizobium sp. M7A.F.Ca.US.005.03.1.1 (assembly GCF_003997975.1). NCBI lineage: Bacteria > Pseudomonadati > Pseudomonadota > Alphaproteobacteria > Hyphomicrobiales > Phyllobacteriaceae > Mesorhizobium > Mesorhizobium sp. M7A.F.Ca.US.005.03.1.1. The sequence goes on along the minus strand of NZ_RZRO01000052.1, from coordinate 45,683 downwards.
CACCCGGCGAGAAGGAATAAACGTAGCCAAAACAGGCAGTTGACGGGCTGACTGATCCCTGCCCATTGTGCCGGCACCTATGAACGTTGCGCCAGCATTGCCAAGGCAACCTGTCGGCCTTTGGCAATGGGAGAAAACCTGCCTGTCATCGAGGAGTCAGGCACGCCCCTTTGCTTGGTCGAGGCTCGCCTACATCCAACCACACGCCGCCAACTGCGGCGGTGTCACGGATTGGCTGCGCGTGGCACACTTTCACGCAAGGCCAGGATTCCCATCTGGAGTCACGGAATGCAGGAACTCCCGTCAGCCTGGTTCACATTTGCGCCTTTGCCCGCAGCGTCAGCCGATGGAACATGATGCTGGTCGCCGCCGTTGGAAGAGCTTGGAGGCGGCCGCATGCACCTTGTCCAGATCCTGCTTCCTCGTTCCGACAACGCGGGTGAGCCCTTCGCCAAGGAAGACTTCGATCGTGTGAAGGACGAACTCGCCAATACGTTCAAAGGTGTCACCGCGTATTTTCGGACGCCCGCGGAAGGGGTATGGAGGGAGGGAAAAGAGTCCGACATGGACGAGATTGTCATCTTCGAGGTGATGACGGAAGAAGTCGATCTGCCCGATTGGCGAAGGCGCCGAGCGGAGTTGGAGCGCCGTTTCCGGCAGGACGAGATCATCATCCGCTACCTACCGATGGCATTGGTCTAAAGGTCCAGACGCCTCCGGGATTGGGTTTTGCCACCCTCCTTCCCGAGCTGAACTGCATTCGAAATCTGGAATGGCCTATTAGAGGTTTAATTACGATCCTTTGGACCTGCGTAATTCATTCAGTGGGTCTTCTGCAGGGCATAATATTGCGCATCGGTGGAATTAGCGAGGAAGGAAATATAACATACGTTCCATTAACAATTTAGACCGTTTGTCGATGTTTGTACTGATGACACTGTTATTTTAATGGTTGCAAGCCTTGCGAGTCAACCTGACGGGGTCAGTCTGGACAGGACCGAACCGCCTGCTTCAAAGGGTTGACCGGAAATGGGCGCATTGTTGGCTGTCCAGTGACTACGCTCCTACGGCGTCGGTCATTTTTCTTTTGCTGCCGCCGATCGGTTCTGGCCGGTCGGCGCCGTTGTCTTCGCGTCTTTCGAATGCGCTGCTATTGCAGGACCCGCGCCAGTCGACTTGCGCATATCGCCGTTGCCAGCGAGGCCGGGCTTCTTGCCGAGTAGTCTTGAAACGAGCGTACCTGGATATCCCATTGATACCTCCCGTGAGATTCGCGTAGCGACGGGCCAGTCTTCGCCTGGTGGGGCTACTACACGTTTTCGGCCGCCATGTTGACAGCCGATTCAGCGAGTTGTGTCAGCGCCTCGTCGGTCGCTTTTTCCTCTCCAAGCGTCAAATTGAGGAGAGAAACCGCTTCATCGAGCCCGAGTTCGGAGGCCCAGGTCTTCAGTGTGCCATAGCGTGAGATTTCGTAGTGCTCCACAGCCTGGGCCGCAGCCAGCAGGCCGGCGTCCAGGGCAGGTGTGCCCTTATATTCCTCCATGATCTCGGCACCTTCATCGGTGATGCCCACAATAGCCGCACACGTCTTTCCCTGCGGCTTCTTGCCGATCACCTCGAAAACCTGTTCGAGCCGGGCAACGTGTTCTTTCGTTTCCTCGCGGTGCTTTTCGAACGCCGCCTTCAAATCTGGGCCTTGAGCGGCCTTTGCCATTTTCGGCAGCGTCGCAACGATCTTCTTTTCGGCGAAATAGATGTCCTTCAACGTGTCGTGGAAAAGTTCGTTCAGGCCCTTCGGTGATGCTTTCTTAGTGGGTGCCATCCTGTGTTCTCCCGTTCGCGCTCAAAAGCGAGGCGGAATAGCAACTCGATGCAGGGCAACTGGTTCCGGAGAGCGTTCTCTGATTGCAGTGAAATTGAACGCGACCAATTTATTCAGGACAGCCATGACGCTCAAGACCTGTCTCCCAGCACCCGCCGCCCGACGCTCAGGTAGTCCTGGCTGCAACGGTGGAAGCATCGGCACGGGTGATCGACAAGCTTCCGTGAGTCCATAATCGTCATAGATCAGACGCTTCCGACTACTCACGACGGTAGCTTGCGAAGGGTCTTCCGCATTTGCACATGTTAACCAGCCATCATTCAATGTCTCATGTGCCGCAGAATGTCTTTAAGACGCGTTCATCCGGGCGTGGCGGGTCAGCATAGCGTTCCATTTCCGGCTGCTCATCGAAGGGCCGGCTGATGACCCTCAGAATCTCCTCGAAAGGTGTGAAGTCCCCGCCCAGCGCCGCCTGGATCATAGCCTCGATGCGATGGTTGCGAGGGATGAATTTGGGATTGACGGCATGCATGACCGCCCGGCGCGCGGCCGTGTCGGCAGCATCGCTTGCGATGCGCTCGCGCCAGCGCTCCGACCAAACATCGAATGCGCCTGGATCCTCAAACAACTGCCGCGCCCCGCCCTGAGCGTCCGGGGCGGCGAGGTCGTCGCCCAGACGCCGGAAGGCGAGCGTAAAGTCGGCTTCGCTGCGAGCTAATACATCCAGAAAATTCGTAGGAGAAGGGATAGCGGAGTGCTGCTTCGTCGATGCGGAAATCCGGCGAGTGCTGCGGCGTATGGTCAAGCCGAATGGCTGTTTCGAAGTGTAGTGCTTTAGCCGCCGCCTTGAAATCAAGCACCGCAACGCAGTTTCCGAAAACGTCGTGGATCCACCGGAGCTCTTTCGGCTCGGGGTCAACGACCATGGCGTGGTCTAGAAGTCTCTGGTCGAAGCTGTCGCGCGGTCTGAATATCAACCGGTGTTCGCCAAACCTTACAGGTCGGCTGTAACGATAGACGGTCGAGTGCCTCACTGAAAAAATAGGCATGACGCCACATGCGGGTCTGGCGCCGTCTCGCCTGCGGGGTAGCTCCTTCAGCATAGCACGGTGCTTCCATGATGGTAGGTGGCGAGCTACGCTCCTTCGTGATGCTTGTTCCCACAAAACGCCCGCGATTTAGACAAGTGTGCAGCGTGCGACGAGATCTCCGGTTAATTCGAGGGTCCAAGGCGGCGACGCGCGGATTTTGACGCCGAGCCTGGTCACAATCTCGATAGGAGACTGCCCGCTAACCTCGCACGACGCCCCCACTGCATGGTGGTGGTGAACTTGCGTCCATGATGCCATAGAACAGCAGGCCAAAGATCAGTCCAAGCGGCACTGCGCCGATCAGCATCGGCTTGAGCACTGGTCCCCCACAGTTGCGAAAACGAAAGGTTATGCAACATCTCGCTCAGGTGCGCAGGCGGGCCGTGACTTGGCAGACGGTCGTGCAACATGATCTTACCGGTCTCCCAGGAGGCGCCCCACAACAGGGAAACGTCAACGGGTTGCCGAAAACAACTGCGCCAAGTGCGGCCGCCGCCAGGTTCCCCGCAATCAGCCAGCACAGAACCGCGGCAATGGCGAAGTGGAAACCCACCGGGAAGAATGAGGCGAAGACCCCCGCCGCGACCCCTGCCGCCACGGCGTGTGGAGTGGCGTTCAGCCGCAGGATGCGCTTTGAAAAGTACTGGGGCGAGCGCGAGAAGGAACTACGCGGCCACATATAGGTGCGTAAGCGCTCGAAGAAACCATCCGGGTTTCGACGTCGAAAGAGCACTCTCGTTCCTTAACTCCGCTAACGCTGCGGGACTTGTCCGTCGGAATGATCGCTGTAGAAAAAACGCGGGCTGTGTTGCTTTGTTCCGGTTTGTCAGGTTTAGAAATACTGGGAATAAGGTGATCGCGTGTGAAATCGCTTGGGCTCAAAACGGATGCCCTGAATGCTAGTTTGGCGTTGCTTGGCTTGACTCTTGCCGGTTGCGCGGCATTGGGAGGCAAGCCGGCGCCGCTCGATACGTTCGAGCTTTCCGCTTCGTCGATCGACGCGCATGGCCACAGCCGCCGCCAGATCCTTATTGCCCAGCCTTCCGCGCTCAAGGCGCTGGACAGCCAGAACATCGTCATCAAGCCGTCCGACCGTTCAATCCAGTACCTCAAGGGCGCGCAATGGGCCGACCGGCTGCCGCTGATCGTGCAGGCCAGGCTCGCCGAAACCTTCCAGCGCTCCGGCAGCTTTGCCGGCGTTGGCAAGCCGGGCGAGGGGCTGGCGATCGATTATCAGGTGATCGTCGAGATCCGCTCCTTCGAAGTCCGCGTCAATGGCGGCGAGCACGCCGAGGTCAACCTCTTCGTGCGCATCCTCAACGACCGCAACGGCGAGGTGCGGGCGTCGAAGAGCTTCACCGCATCCGCTCCCGTCTCGGGCAGCGGCAATCCGGCCTATGTCAGCGCGCTGGACAGCGCCTTCGGCGAGGCGGCCAAGGATATTGTGCGCTGGACGGATACGGTGATCTGATCCGGATAAGCCAACGGTTGCGGCTGAGTCCGAAGCAAATATGCCGTATGAGCCGATTGGCAATCTGGATTGGCAATTGAGACTCGCGAGAGCGTCAGGGCTGCGCCAAGGTGAGGGTCGAATAATCCGAAGCCGCCAGCAACTTTGAAAGCACAAAGCTGATTGCCATCCCCAAAGGCAACGTTGGCAGGAGGTGCAAAAAGTGCAGCGTGACCGCGCTGCCGGGACGGCTTATCGTGCAGGGTTATCGCAGTCCTAGGAAGCCTAAGATAAAAAGGACAATTACGATCGCGCCAACAACCCAAATAATCCGATTCATCATCTCTTGCTTTCTGCTAAAAGGAGCCCGCCAAATGAGGGACGGATGCCACGGCGGCCCCGCCTCTCACGCTAAGAAGCGGCATCCGAAGAACCACCTCAACAGTCCACAATCACTAATGTTCCAAAGCGCGTTCGCACTCCACACCCCACCCCAGTCAGAGAAGTCGTAAGCCCGGGATAACGCAGCGACCGATTTCTGATTTTCTTGCTGAGGCTACCAGCCCCCCGATACTCCATGCGTTCGACCAGTTCGGTTATCGTCCGCCTTGGCAGTACATTCCATTCTATCAAGGTACAGCCACACCGTTGGGCGCCGAGCTCAAAACTCGAGCCGGAAAGTTCTGAATCGAACCCCACGACTCATTCCTGGCGGTGGATTTTTACACGTTACAGCTGGTGGGCATTATTCAGGACACGCTAGCAGCCTCCCATTCGGTCACCGCGCCATCGCGCTAAAGCGACTTTGTCTTGTGGGTGGTCACTCGGCCAACGCTGCGCAGCAATCGCAGAGTCGGCTCTGTTGGTTGGTTAGTCCGCATGGCCAGTCATTTGTTTGATCTCCCAGGGGCAGTGTATCAACGCGGCAGGGCTCTGGCCGGATCCGTGCCCAGACCGCCTGCGGGTAGTGGCGCCATGCAGCCAACGCATCCATGTGCAAGCTAACTTAAATTGTCGTTGACGTCCGTGGCGGCAAAGTCCACCGGACACTTGGCGAGGCGAGCAAAAAGCACGCCGGTCGCTGCCTGAAAGGCCGGCCAAAACGGACACCAAGTCCGCTGCGTGGCCGGTATTTTCTCTGATAGGAACCTTACGCAGCCGTTAGTCGTTGAGCGTTGACAATCAAGGAGTCTGAAGATGGCCGATGATCCAAATGCAAACGCGACACCGAGGCCGACGCAGCGCGAAGCTCAGGCAACCTTGGAGAAGCAGGTTGCCCAGCTGAAGCGCGAGATCAACAAGATCAATCGGACGCTGGCAGAGCGCGCAGAAGAGGTCGTCGAGGAAGCCACGGGCTGGTATGACAGCGCTGCCGAGCGGGCCGGCCGTACGGCTCAGGCCCTGCGGACCGGGGCCCAATCTGTTTCGGGAGCCGTCCAGGACAATCCGGGCACTGTGTCGACCGCCTTTATTCTTGGTGCTGCAATGGGTCTGCTACTGGGTCTCACCCTCAGCCCCGATGGGTCTAGTCGGGATCGCTGGTTCTACAAGTAGCCCGGAGATGGTCGCGTCGTGCACCAAGCTTGATATGGCAGAGTAGACCTCGGGGTAGCATTCATAACAGGAAATGAAACTTGGTGAGCGGTATGCTTATTTAGGTTTGTCGCCAGCGTCAGCCATTTCGCCTTTGAAGGTAACTTTCGTGCCCTTTTGCACCATCGAGGCGACGTCTTCGGCATCCCAGTTCGTCAGCCTGATGCAGCCATGCGAGAAGGTTTTCCCGATCTTGCCGGGTTCGGGCGTGCCGTGAATGCCGTAGCTTTCGATCGACAGATCGATCCATATCGACCCCACCGGATTGTTCGGGCCGGCAGCAATGGTGAAGGGTCGCTTGGTTTTGACGCCCTTGAAAGCGAAGTGGGGATCATAGTGATAGGTCGGATTGTGCACCACGCGTTTGACCTCTGCCTGGCCACTCGGCGCCGGCTTTTCGTCACTGCCGATCGAGGCAGGGTAGACTGCAAGCGCTTTACCGGAAGGATCAAGCGCGCGTAGCACGCGAGCCTTCTTGTCGACCTCAACCTCGGCAATGGCGGCGGGAGGATCGCCCCGACCAATATCAGGCACCAGCAACTTCGTGCCGGCCTTCCTGAAGCCGATGCCAGGATTGAGCCTTCGCAACAGTGGTTCGCTGATATGGAAGCGCTCCGCCAGCTTTTCGGCCGCATTGTGATAGCCTAGCCTCGACAGGCGGGCCATCCGCTCGAGGCGAGCTGGAATTCGCTTGGTAAAAGGTCCGCGCACATCCTTGCGGGTCAGCTCATAGGTGACCAGGACTGGACTCGAGGAAGTTGCCAACAGCTTGTCCCAAATCTCCCTGGTGAGCTTGCCATCGGACGGCAATCCGTTCGCCGTCTGGAAGGCGCTGAGCGCCTTGGTGAAGCTCTCTCCAAGGTGGCCGTCGATCAGGCCCGGCGAGAAGCGCGCGCGGTCCAAGAGAATTTGTGCTTTCAGAACGGCCGGGTTCAAACCCTTTGGGGTGTCGGACGCGAATTGCGCTTGGTTGACGGCGGTCAGGTTCAGTTTCGCGGCTTCGGCTCCGCCACATGCGAGGAGGAACGCTGTGGCGGCAACAAGGAGCCTGATCATCGATTTCACTCCGGACGGGGACCTGCCTATATGACGCGACACAGCCTATTTGGTTCCGTTACCTCGCCCCAAGACAGTTGTTATTCAAGGATTTAGCACAGGCGTGGCCTGGTAATGGTCCTCACATCCCAGTCGAACAAGTTGGTCGATCTCGCTCGGGAGAGGGCCGCGACGACACCCAACATTACATTATCGCTCGCGGAACTTTTGTGAGGCTGAGCCCTTCCTCCATTTGGACCGTGGAGGAGACCAAAATGGCAAATCTGGGAAGATTGGCGATCGCGATGCTTGGCGTCCTGGCGTATCAAAATCGCGACAAGATCGGTGAGATGATACGTAGAGTTGGAGATCGTAACCCAAACGACCCGCAAGGCGGGGTTCTGGATCAACTATCGAAAGGCGTGTCGGGAACGGCGCTTGGCGACATCCTCGACCGATTCAGAGGGGTAGGGGCTGGAGCCAAGGTCGACTCTTGGGTTGGCACCGGACCGAACCAACCGATCGGGCCAAGCGACGTGGAAACGGCCATAGACGAAGACACACTCACTTCCCTTTCGTTGCAGACCGGTCTTTCGCGGGATGAGTTGATTGCCAGGATCACGAAAGATTTGCCAGAGGCAGTCAACAAGATGACGCCAAATGGCGAATTGCCAGCCGAGCCGACGCAGGTCTCTGATGAGACGACCCTGCTCGATGACGTGCCGTCACGTAGTTCGCAAGCTAAGAATTCACCCGGTCAAAGCGATGTCTAGAGTGACAGTTCTAGACTGGGAAGGTCTGAATCGCACACGCCCGGCGGCTGGGATGAGCGGACAGGGCCCCCCCGACTCTGAGGCAGCAAGAGCAATTGCCGAGCTGGACTTATTGGCCGCTTTGCTTGATTCCCGCTGGCGCATTCCGGGAACGTCAATACGTTTTGGGCTGGATGCGCTGGTGGGCTTGGTACCCGTCCTCGGAGATGCGGCGACGGGCCTGGTCTCGGCCTATATCGTGTGGCGAGCCCGAAACTGCGGTGCTGCAAATGGTTTGGTAGCCCGCATGTTGGGGAACGTGCTGCTCGATACGGTAGTAGGAAGCGTTCCTCTCCTCGGCTCGATCTTCGACGTCTATTTCAAGGCCAACAACCGCAACATCAGACTGCTTCGCCGTCACCTACAGCCTTGGGTGCGGTAGCACGCTGCTGCAGCCAACGTAAGGGGCGGGGGCACTGGCGTGCATGCACGCTTAGCGCTTTGCCCACGGCGGCTTAACCGGATGGACACATGCGAGTACGCTCCGGGTTAAAGTTGCGACCTTAGCCAGCTCGCGAACCAGTCTGTCATCTTTTCACGCATGGGACGCGCCTGCCATTCTCCTAGGCTAATCTCTCTGGATCGATGAAAATCTTGATTGAACAAATCGATTTGCGTCTTTGAAAAATCTTTGCCCTAAACATTCAGCGTGGTTTCGTCGTTCAGACGTTCCTGATCCTCGTCTCACTCGTTGCGGAGCCAGGCGCGGCCGCGGCACTAACAGGCGATTGGGGCTGGCAGGCCTGGGCCGGGTGGCTGTTCCTCGTGCTGTTTGGGTCGTTCATAGGCTACACGCTCTTCATGCGTCTTCTGCGCGACATCGGCGCCTCGCGGGCCGGAGCCTTTTGCCTTCGTCTCACCCGTGATCGCCGTCCTGCTCGGAATCGTCGCTTACGGTGAGGAGGTCGGCCTGATCGACGTCACCGGCATGGCTGTTATGCTCGCCGCAGCTTTCCTCGCGCTACGCGAGCGCAAGCAAGACCAGCCAATATTGTCGCCTTCCCAGCAGTTGGTTGCCGCGCCTCCTGCACCTTGAGGAATGGATGCATGATCGAACGTCGCCTAAATAATTCCCCAGCCGGAGGACAGTCAGCTCCTGATAGGCGGACACTTTGCTTCCGGCCCAACGGCCATCTGTCTGTCAGGCCGGCGTGAAAAACACGGAACCATTGGCTTCGCTCGCACTTTCTCCCGTGCCAATCCGGGCAAATGGAGCATCATGATGAAGACCTTGGCCGATATTTTCGAGCATACCCTCCAAGACATGTATTACGCGGAGAACGCGATTACCAAGGCACTGCCTAAAGTGGCTGCGGCCGCAAAAGACGCCAAGCTAAAGAAAGCCGCCGAGGATCACCTCGCGGAGACGAAGGGGCAGATCAAGAAGCTGGAGCAGGTGTTCAAGTCAATTGGCAAGAAGGCGTCTGGCGAGAAGTGCGACGCCATCGAAGGGCTCATCAAGGAAGCCGACGGTCTGATGGAGGAAGCGTCAGGGACGGCACTCGATTCCGGCCTGCTGGCGGCTTGCCAGGCAGTTGAGCACTACGAAATTTCCCGATACGGCTCTCTGCGGGAATGGGCCAAGGAACTCGGACATGACGAGGCGCACAAGCTGCTCAGCGAGATCCTTGACGAGGAGAAAGCCACCAACAACAAGCTGACGAACCTCGCGGTCACATCAATCAACAAGCCAAATTGATTAATCCGGCCTAGGTGAAGCGGCAGTATGCCGTGCTTCGCGGCGTTGTGGTCGAATAAAATGACGGCGCTGCAGCTACAGCGCCTTCACATTTGGCAGCCTCGCGGGTTCACCAGCCTTGCCGGCCGTGCCAGTCGTCGATATCGCGCCGGACACGATCCTTCTCAATCCCGTAGCGCTCCCGAATCTTGCCTTCGAGCTGATCGCGTTTGCCGGCGATATGGTCGAGATCGTCATTGGTGAGCAGAAGCGTGGTGGTCTTATCGCGGCGGAAAAGCGCGAATTTATCGAGGCGGGCTTTGATGAGAGCCGGTTGCTGGGGGTGGTTGCCGCTGCTGCGGCGTCTACGACCACCAACTGCACGTTCAACATCACCCGTCCGCCGCTTGAGACAACGTTTCAGCCACAGGCTTGACGGCGACCGTATTACTGCCGACAGCAACAATCCGCCCGTCACTCCTGCCGATGGCCCTGGCGGAAGATTATCCGCGCCTCGCGGAGCAGGGAATTCCGGTCAGTGCCTAGCATGCTGATGAGGCCGCGCGCCTGGTCCGCAGTGATACCGGTTTCCATGGCAAGTTGAGTTACAAGCCTATCGCGCCCCGACATGCGGGCGCCGTCGCATTTATCGTCGCCCATGGTGAGTTGTCCCTTCTCACTTTGGCATTTTATCCCTCAAGCGCAAGCGCAACGGTGAGGCTTGCAATTCGTTCCGGCTCCTTCGCTGACTTCTGGTTGTGGAAAAGGGTGCCCCCGGCTCCCCTGCCTGACCGGCGAGGTCCGGGGGTAGCAACTGCCAGAGGGTTTGGTGAGGCCGCAGGCGGAGCCGAGGCTCGGCGCGCTTGTGGGCGCGCGGGGCGGCGTCCCCTTCAATGCCGGGCTTTCAAAATTCTGGCCTCTCTTAGCAATGCTGCCCGATCGTCGCCAATCATGTGGAAAAGTTCGCGGGCCTGCTCCTCTGTGATACCGGTTTCGCGCGCCAGGAACCGGACCAGAAACTCCTCTTCCTCTTCTATCCGCGCGCGCTCTCGCCGCTTCTGCTCGCTGGGCGATGGGGGCGTGGTCTCGATGTCGGGATGAAGCTCCAGGTCGGCGTCCTCATCCTCGTCTTTCACCAGCAAGCCAGCTTCCCTGGCTGCCGCCAGGAAGGCGCGTCGGGCATTCTCAACTTCGTCCTTCGAGGTCAGGCGCCCGGTACAGGCTCGGAGCGCAGCGCGATATCGCGGACCATGCGCCTCGGGCCAGCGCTCCATCATGAAAACGGCGGCCTGGGACACACTGGCCAACCTCCGGAACTCGCCCGGCCCAGACGTCTCAACGATCAGGGGAACGTCAAAAAAGGCATCGTTCATGAACAGCCCCATTCAATGGGATGGCGAACGAAGGAAGCAGGAGTTGGTTCCGATGGTAGGCGACGCGCGCGCTGGGTCCGCCGCTCCTGTGAAGTTGCTGGACGGTCGCTGTTACAGACGTTCAGCGAGCTGACAGGAGGGCCAAACCCCATGGACCCCAAGAGGCTTGACCACAAGCTCGATTGCAAGGCGTGCGGGACAATCCAGATGGATATCCCGGACAACGCCAATGACAGTACCCCTGGCGGCATTTCGGAATAACAGTCGGGAACTGAATCGCGCGCCGATGCTTGAATCGCGTTTGAGTAACTCAGGGTGGCGTGATGCAAGACGATCGGGTCGTGCCTGAGTTCTGGGGGGAATATGCCGACGCTTGGTTGCCGGGCTTCGATGGTGTGTCCATCCAGGGTGCAGGCAAGGCCGCGCCGGTCGGCGACCAGATGGAAGCGGAGGTCGATGAAGCTGGAGTCAGCAAACTGCCGGCAGCCTAAAGTGGCTTGCCGGCGCGTACCATGGCACGCGCGATCGCGAGCTCGGCTTCCGTCCTGGCATTCTCTTTCTGGGTCATGTTGTCGGCGGCAATGAGCCGCTTCAGCGCCCGCAATGTCTCACCCCGGGTCCAGCCCCACTTCCAACATGCAATCGATGATTGCCTGAAAGCCGGGCTCCATGGCCTCCTGGCAGTCTAGCGCGCGGTCTGCGTAGTCATGGTCATCCAGGTACCTGGGCGGATCGATCATTCTTCACTCCATGTCCGGCACTTCGCCGTTGGTGAACAGTACTGTCGGTGGCCCATAGTCGCCAAGCGCCGGGTCGGCGTCGCGACTCCATGCTATGACACCAGCGTGGTTTGAAGCCAGCGCCTTTGCCCTGCGGATCGCGCGGTCCTCGCTTTGCTGGTCGGTCGGACCGCATGCAGTGAACAGGTCGCCATCCTCGCCTCGGTCGAACGCCACGACCACGATCAGCTTCGGCTTTTTCTGATCTGGCACATCGTCGGACACTCAGTGCGTCCTGCCGGAGCGGAGGTGCATCTCGATCTTATTGATTGCCTTGATGAGGACACCGACTGCCTGCAGATTGACGGCGAAGTCGAAGTTACCTCGCGCCGTTTCGAATATCAGAACGCCGACCTTGGTCTCGTCGTCGCTCATCATGCCCATTCCAATGCCGGTCGGCATATACGGTGGCTTTTCTGACATGGTCTCTCTCCTCGGATGCGGGCGGCCTCGTCGGCCGTTCGGCCATCTGGCCGTGCGACCTGGAATGGCCAAGCATGATCGGTAGGCGATCGCGGCCGTGTTTTGTCGTTCACCACTATTCGAAATGCATCGACTGCCCGCGCATCATTACCAGGGTCAGTGCGATTGCCGGATTTGCAGGTGGCTTCTTCATAAGCAAGGAGCCGTCGAAATCGCGCCACGCCGCCATGCGCAATTCGTCACCGTCATCGGCGGCTGCAGGGTCGAAAACGTGGGCATCGTAGGGATTCCGATCAATTTCAATCGTCCAGTCCTTGAGCGCCTTGCGGGCCATTTCTTCCACCTGGGCAAGGTCGCTGGTGAAGAAGGGATGCGGTCCCCATCTTCCGAAAGCGGCTCGATCCGATCCAGCGTTGGCCGCTCGGGCACCCAACCAAGAACGAAGGCAATATCGAAATCGATCTGGCGGTCCGGGCCAGCTGTGACCTCCAGTCGTTTGACGACGTCAGGATAGAGCTGTTTGCGCGCCGGCCACGTGTCCGGAAGCGCCTCGGCTTCCAATCTCGTTCGGGGAATGTTGATCAGTTCCATGATCTGATGGCGCGGAATTGTGTCCTCCGGCCAGCCCGCACAACATGCTTTCGTCGCGGCCTCGTCGGCTTCCATCCAGACTGTAGCGGCTCGGTCCTCGTCCTCGGTTGGCTGGTCGTCTTCCGGAAAGCCTTTGATATCCCACCCTTCCAACGCGAACAAACCTTCTGCACCTTGCAAGGCCGTTATGCCGGCTTGCGCGAAGACTGCTTCGGCTGCCGCGACACCGTGTGCCAGTTCTTCGGGCGTTGCACCTTCAATGTTCAAGCGAAGTTCCATGTTCGCCTCCTGTGCCAATCATGTCGACAGTGAACAAAATAAGAACATTGGAGTCAATAGGCTGTTGCCGACAGGAGAATAAGGTCGGTTTTTTCAACGCGATAACTCACTGGACAATGATCGGCGCATCATCCCGTTTCCAAGGCAACTGCTTCCATCGCCGATCAAGATGCGGACCGCCGCGGACGGGGACAGTCGGTCCCGCGTCCCGTCCTGCGGCCGGCGCTATGCTGACGCTCCTACGGCTGTCCTGTTAACCGCCCGCGGCGGGGGCGAATTTCCTCCGTCCTGCGCGCGACAATGTCCGCACTTGCGGACGCGCGCAGGACTGCGGTTTATGCGCCGTTTTTCCTTTAGGCGCCGGCAGTCGCCGGCGCGACGTCCAGCGCGGCATTGTGGCCTTCGACCGCATCGTCCTGTCGGCAAACGACTCTATCGGTGTCACCCGGCAGCGGTCGCGCCAAACATTTCTTCGCAGCGCCACCTCACCATGCCATTGACTCTTCATTAGGAAGAGAACAAATGAGGAACATACCATCAGCATTTCGCGTTCAGGGGACAGATGAGTGCATCGGCGCCAAACGCTGCTATTTCCGATCATCGAAATCGCATTGCGCGTCTCGAAGGCGGCAATACGCGCGAAAGAGTGGTGCTCCCCTTCGGCATTTCCTTTATCGACAGCCACCTGCCTGGGGGCGGTGTGGCACTTGGCGCGCTCCATGAAGTTGCCGGTGGTGGCAATGGAGCGCTCGATGGCGCCGCCGCGTCGCTTTTTGCGGCGGGCATTGCGGCCAGAACCCAAGGCAAGGTGCTGTGGTGCGTGACGCGCCAGGATCTGTTTGCGCCGGCAATCGCCCAGGTCGGACTTCACCCCGACCGGGTGATCTATGTCGAAGCCGGTGACGACAAATCCTTGCTCGCCTGCTTCGAAGAAGGTTTGCGGCATGTCGGGCTTGGGGCTGTGGTTGCCGAAGTTGCCCGGCTCTCGATGACGGCGTCGCGACGTTTACAGCTAGCATCGGAAGGCTCCGGCGCGATGGGCATCGCGATCCGCCGCTGGCGCCGCCAGACCGAAGCCGCCGATTTCGGGCAGCCGACGGCGTCTGTTACGCGCTGGCGGGTTTCTGTCTTGCCGTCGCGACCGCTTCCCGTGCCAGGCGTCGGCCGGGCACGATGGCAACTTGAATTGATCCGATCACGTGGAGGGGAAACGCTCGATATCGAAGTGGAGGCTTGTGATGCAAAGGGTCGACTCGCTCTTCCTTCCAAGCTGGTCGACCGACCGGCTCAGAAGGAAATTGGGCGACGTCTCGCCGCCACCGGATAGACCCTTGGTGCTGGTCGGGCAGCAAGGCAACCGTCGCTTGGTGGTAGCAACAGATCGCGCGGCTGTGGAAGCGGGCCTGCGGGTGGGAATGCCGGCGACGAAGGCACAGGCGCTCATTCAGGGGCTGGCGGTCATGGAGGCCGAACCCGATGCCGACGCGGAGGCATTGGAGCGTTTGGCCCTGTGGGCCTTGCGGCGCTACGCGCCGATTGTCGCCCCAGATCCTCCCGACGGATTGGTCATGGATACCACGGGCGCCGACCACCTTCATGGCGGCGAACAGTTAATGCTGGCCGATATGGTCGAACGTCTCAGCCAGGTCGGCTTCTCGGCGCGCGCAGCGATAGCGGATAGCTGGGGTGCTCTGGGGTGCTGCTCATGCGGTGGCGCGATACGTCAAGCGAACCGTCAGCGTGGTCGCCGTCAATGCAACCGTCGACGCCATTCGTCCTCTGCCCATCGCGGCACTGCGGTTGGCCGAGGGGGGCGAACCCTTCGATATCGCCGCCGAGTAAGCGCGACGGCCGGAGCCGCCGCGCGGTTCCGGCCAGTTTTCTGTTGGAGAATTTTCCGGCCGCGCCATTGGCGCGGCCGGGGACCTCGACCTAAGAACGGCAGCAATGAGAAGCTGATGATCTTGGAATAAGACACCATCGCCCAACAGGACAGCGCGTTACCATCAGACGAGATGTGTCGTCATAAATGGTCAGCCGTTCACCGAGTCCTTGAGAGCCTTTGCCGGCTGGAAGACGATCTTCTTAGATGCGGCGATCTTGATCGTGGCGCCAGTCGAGGGATTGCGGCCATCGCGCGCTGGTTTGTTCTGTACCTTGAACTTGCCGAAGCCATTGAGGCTGATTTCCTCGCCCTTGGCAGCGGCTTCCGCAATGCCCTTCAACACATCCTCGACCACGGATTTCGCTTGGGTTTTCGACAGGCCGTGCGCGTCTGCAAGGCGTTCGGCAATATCGATCGTGTTTACAGCCATCGTTTCCATCCCTTCTGAGTTGGTTCAACGACTGGCCTTATGGCACAGGCAATTCCACACTGTCATCGCGTCAAAGAACGGAATCCAGTGCAAACAAATGCTCGAGCCGGGAATTTCCACCACTCTTATCGCGAAAGTCACGCAGCGCATCTCGGTAGACGCCCGGCGTGGAAGCGACCCGTTCCCAGCAATGCCTCACCGTGCGTCAGGCGTGACCGCGGCGGGAACATTCGGCGATGAGGTGGAGGATCAGGTGTGACGCGGCTATGGTCCGCCTTCGATCTCAAATCAGACTTGCATCGAATCGACGTGAGAGAGGAAATCGTCACGGCATTTGGCGGCTTGGAAGCCGCTGCCCTCAACAATCAATGGTCGTCTTCGGAGACGCCCCGAACGCGACGACGATTCAGCCCAAAGATCAGGGAAATCGGACGTCTCTTCTTCACCGGTGGAGTAGGACCAACACCGCCTTGGCGAGTGAGGAAGCGTCTTTGACCGAAATAGAGAAGCGCAGCGGCGCAAGCGACAATGGTCGTGACTGATCTAGCCACTGTGGCGTTCCTTCCGCGTATTCTTTCCAAGCCACGCCCACGGCGTCCTCGAATGGATTGGGTCTGACCGAAGACCGCCTTCGCTGCGCTCAGTCTCGATCGTCTTCCCGCAACGACGTCGCTGCGTTTTCTTCCCCTGGTCGCTGCGCGTCCATTCCTCGCGATCCAAGAAAGCCTCGCGCCGCCGTCTTTCACTTCGTTCCAGCCCCTTCAGGGTGCGGACCGATCGTCTCCGGTCTCACGACCACCATCGAGGCCGCGATGGGCGCGGCCCGAGAAAAACAGAAGGAACTACCACAATGGCTACGATCGGCACTTTCTCCCGCACCGCGAAGGGCTTCTCCGGCTCGGTCAAGACTCTCAACCTCAACGTCAAGACGGTAACGTTCTCTCCGACCGATGGCGAAAATGAAAAGGGTCCGGACTTCCGCATCTTCGCCGGCGCCACCGAGTTCGGGGCGGCATGGAAGAAGACCTCGCGAGAAGGCCGCGACTACCACTCAGTCAAGCTCGACGATCCCAGCTTCCCCGCTCCGATCTATGCGAGCCTGGTCGAGACCGAGAACGAGGGCGATTTCTCGCTTATCTGGTCACGCCGCGCCGCCGAGTGATCCACAAAACACGAAGCCTCGCGGCAAGGCGGGGCTTCGTCATGTTCAGGTCCGCGATCTCTAAGCTCTGCCAGACGCGGTGTACTACGCTTTGGCTAGCGCCTTGCGCGGCTTCTTCACAGGCGACTTGATTGCGGCTGCGGCCGTCTTCGCTGTTGCCGCGCGAGCATCCCGCTTTGGCTTTTCCGCCGCGGCAGGAGGCGCAGCCGCCTTGCGCCCGAGCCCTGATGCCTTCGCCAGAGCCGAGCGGGTGGCCGCGTAGTTCGGTGCCACCATCGGGTAATCGGCAGGCAGGTTCCACTTCTGCCGGTATTGGTCAGGGGTCAGATTAAAATGCTGAAGATGCCGCTTCAGCGATTTGAATTTTTTTCCGTCTTCCAGACAGATGATGAAATCCGGCGTCACCGACTTCTTGATCGATACTGCCGGCTCCTGCTTGATCACAGGCTCTATCGCCGGCGTGCCGATGCCTTTCAGAGCGGCATGGATATCGCCGATAAGCTTCGGCAACTCGCCGACCGGCAATGGATTGTTCGACACATAGGCGGCGACGATGTCGGCCGCGATCGACACGGTATCCAGTTGGCCGTCTTTTTCGAGAGCAGTGGTCATATAATTTCCTCTTATTGTATCTTGTATCGGACGAATTGAGCGACGTTTGATTTCCCCGTCCCGCCAATGAGGCAAGTAGTACGTTTCTCTGTAAAATCCAAATCTCTTGCACAACATTATAAGAGTAAGCTTCGCTTTCATCGTTCTGATCGACTGCGGATACCCTTGTCGATCCGTTGGGAAGCGAGGAACTTCCCCTCGCTTCCCCGCCAGTGCCGCCTGTGCAGAGCAAGGCCGCAGGCTCGCAAAGCGGGCGATTGCAGCAACAGCGACCATCAATTTCCATCTGCTTCGCTCGACCGTGCACCCCGGCTCAGCGCGCCGGCATTGGCCCCCATCACTCCCGCGCGCTCTCGCGCCCCCGGAAGGCATGCCGGGGGACATGCCTTCGGCATTGACGGAAAAGGAGTGAGCACAATGAACATGACCACCATCATCGACGGCGAGAACAACAGTCAGCAGCAGGCGGTTTCCAGCGGCTTCCGCGTTGACGTCACGCGCGGCGAGAGGATCGGGCGGGTTTCCTCGGAATGGTTTTCGCGTCCCGATGACGAGCGCTATCTGAGCCTCACCGAGCTTTTTGATGCCGTGAAGCAGAGAGCGGACCGCGCTACCGCCCGCACCGTCGAGAGCCGCGCTGTTCGCGTGGAAGCTACCCGCGACAATGCAGAGCGGCTTTCGCTTATCGTCCCCGGACAGGAGCAACCAATTGCGCCCACGCATTGGAGTTTTGGCCAACTTTGCAGCCTTGTCAGCGCACCGGCGACCTACATGCGCCAGCTTCCCGCGCCGCTGGCAGGCATCAATTTACAGCACGGCCTTCTGAGCCATCGGGCGGAATTGATGAAGACCCTCGAGACGGCAGACGGGCGCATTGAACTTCGCGCCGTAACCGGCCCGGACTATGGCCGTATCTGGGATCACGAGCTTGTCGCCTCCGTGATGAAGATCGCGGGCAATGGTACCGGTGACACCATGTGGAAGGTGCCGGGCGTTCTGGATTGGGCTACGATGACTCACAATCCATTCGTCGACATCACCAAGGACACCACCACGCTTTACGCCAGCGACCGCGACGTGTTCCTGTTTCTCGTTGACGATACCCATCCGATCGAAGCCGGAAGGCTCCCGAATGGCGAACCGGATTTGTATTTTCGCGGTTTCTATTGCTGGAATTCGGAGGTTGGCAGTAAGACGTTGGGCGTTGCGAGTTTCTATCTCCGCGCCGTTTGCATGAACCGCAATCTTTGGGGCGTAGAAGGCTTCGAGGAGATCAGCATCCGGCATTCGAAGTTTGCAGCACTTCGTTTTGCTCATGAGGCAGCGCCCGCTTTGACGAGCTTTGCGAACTCTAGCCCCGCGCCGTTTATCGCCGGCATCAAGGCCGCACGTGAGAAGATCGTCGCCCGTAGCGACGAAGACCGCGAAGGCTTCCTGCGCAAGCGCGGTTTCTCCAAGAGCGAAACAAGCAAGATCATCGAGGCAGTTTTGCAGGAGGAAGGCCGCCTGCCCGAAAGCATCTTCGATTTCGTGCAGGGCATGACTGCGCACGCCCGCAGCAAGGCGCATCAGGATAGCCGACTGGAGCTTGAAGGCAGGGCGAAGGCCTTGTTGGAACGGGCGGCATGAGCAAACGAAAGGCCGCGCAGCGAACGTCTCGCCGCGCGGCCTATTAGGTCCGCCGTATCAACGAGACCGTCATATCAAAGTATGACGCCCGACGGGTAGCCAGGATTAAAGTTTCCGGCCGTACCGAGACGTGGCGGCCGCTCGCCGGGCTCCGCCCGGCTCGCGATGCGACTGCTGCCATTTTGAGCACAGCACAAGAAATTCGTTTGGATTTCAGCTCTGATTTCGCCCTAGCAGATCGACGGCTAGCGCTTTCGGGCAGGCATACTCGGAACTGTTGCCACCTCATTCAGAATATCATGGGGATCGAATCCGATCGTTTCAGCCAAGTCGAGAAACTCGATCACGTCCAAGCGCCGTCCTCCCGACTCGATCGCTGCGACTACCGATTGGTATCGATCGATTGCCTTTGCCAAGTCGGCTTGGCTCAAGCCTGCAGCTTTGCGCTTGTCCACGATCAATTGGATAAGTCGCAAATGTCTTGGCGACCGAAGTGTCTTTTGCATTCGCTGCCGGTCCTTGACGAAACCGGCAGATCAATTAAATGGAAATCCAGATAACCAGAAAATCTGGTTATCTTATGAACGCAGCCACTTGTGCTTCCACGAATTTTGGTGGGCCGTGCTTAAACCACTCCTTGATCCCGATGTTGCCGACGTTGCACCGGATGCCCCGATCCTGACCGGCTATGACGAGGAGCGACTGCTCACCTACATCCGCCTTCTTGATGCGGCGGCCGAAGATGCGGACTGGCGCGAGGTGGCCAGGATCGTCCTGCACATCGATCCTGAGCATGAGCCGGAGCGAGCGTTCAAGTCCTGGGAGACCCATCTTGCCCGCGCGCGGTGGATGACGACGAGTGGTTATCGGTATCTTCTGGCGGGCGGTGCGCCCCACTAGGTGCAGCCTGCCATGCGCCACGCTTTGCTGAATCAGCACAGCGGTTTGCTGACTCTCCAACTACCCAGCCCGCGCATCGACCCCGATGCTGATTCCGAAGCTCGCAGCCGAGTGCTGGCATCGGGAGAGGACCAGGCAAATTGCAAGGCGATTGGACCAATCCAGCGGCCTATGTGCACATGCGCGACTACGAAGCGTCGGAGTTCGCTGCCGAATATCTGATCCGGAACGACGCCTTCATCGTCGAGTGCAGTCAGCTTGCGTCGCTAAGCGCAAATACCGAAGACCTGCTCGGACAATCTGACTTCGCCGCACGGTGGGGCGCGCGATTTCACTGTCACCGGTGACGGACTTTCATCTGCCGAGAACATCGTCTGGACGGAAAAGGCCTCGCCGCGCGTTCTCCGGGTCACGCGGATGCCTGCCTCGACTGGCTCATCCCCTCGGAGCGTGCTTCCTAGCGAGCTCCGCAACGCTGGCGTTTGGGAGCAGGGCGAAGACCTTGAGGCTCTTTGGTCGGCATCGACCGCAACGCATCGCCTGATTGCCGAGAGTTGCGACGGTTCACTTGGCATCAATGCCATCATTCTCCCGCTCGACGAAGCCTTCGAAACAAGAGTGGACGCCGCACGCCAGTTCTGGCGGGCGCTGAACGGTCGATCGCCCGGCAGCCCAGTCTACGGCGCGCTGCCCCAGCAGACGAAGACCAGGCATATCCTCAATCTGCGCGCTCACGACGCCCGCCGCGCAGCGGCCTCCTATCGCATGATCGCGGAGGTGCTGCTGTCACGAGATCCAATCGTGCCACGAGATTGGCGCGACCATCACCTCAGGCACAAGGTACGGGCCGTCCTGCGAAGAGCGGATCGAATGGTCGCCGGCGGCTACCGCGACCTACTTTTCTATCCACACAGCCGCAGCCGAAAATCCGATCGGTGAAGTCCATCCTCGCAGGGGTAGCAAAAACACATCCCCGATGTTTGCCCTCCCTCGCCTTTTCTCAATTCGACCATCGTCCGTTTCGCGCGTCCCGGCAGGCCAGGATGACAGCAAAACCGAATGGAGATCGAGCGATGTCGAAGGGTCCCGCGGACGCGCCCCAAAAATACCTGCGAACGAAGGAGGCGGCACCAATCGTCGGCCTTTGCGCTCGCACGCTGGAAAAGCACCGAACCTACGGCACCGGCCCAAAGTACAGGAAAGTCGGTGGGCGCGTGCTCTACGACATCGATGACCTGCACGCCTGGATCGAACTCGGCGCGCGCACCTCCACCAGTGATACGGACGCGACCTTTGTTCCGCCGGCCAAGCCGCACGCCGCCCGCGCACCTGCCTATGCCGGCAGACGCGATCGCGCCTCCTGACCGCTGGGGTGGCGTCAGTGCAGTACCGCTCCGAAGGCCAGCTTGACCTGTTTCACGCTCGCGCCAGTGTCGTCACGCCGCGCGACGCGCAGGATCTCATGTCGTGGCCGTTCTTCTCGCTCGCCAAATCCCGCCGCGTAACGCCGATCGACTTTCGCATGGGCGAGGTGTCGATCCGCGTCGAGGCAACGGCCGAGCACGGCATGGCGACCATCTGGGACGCTGACATTCTGATCTGGGCGGCGAGCCAGATCGTCGACGCACGAGACAACGGCCTTCGCACGTCGCGTCTCATGGCGGCCACGCCCTACGAGATTCTTGCCTTCATCGGCCGGGGCGATTCCGCCCACAGCTATCACAGGCTGAAGGCCGCGCTTGACCGGCTGCAGTCAACCACGGTTGCCACGTCGATCCGACAGCCGGGCGAACGGCGCCGGCATCGCTTCTCGTGGATCAACGAGTGGAAGGAGCGAATGGACGCCAGCAGGCGCCCGCTCGGGATCGAGCTCATTCTGGCCGACTGGTTCTATTCCGGCGTACTCGACGATGCTCTGATCCTAACGATTGATCGTGAGTACTTTGGGCTGACTGGGGGCCTGGAGCGATGGCTCTACCGTCTAGTGCGAAAACACGGTGGTCGTCAGAGCTACGGCTGGAGCTTTGATCTCCGCCATCTCCATCTCAAGTCAGGCGGCCTCTCCCACTTCAAGCGCTTCACCTTCGATCTGCGCGAGATCGTCCGTCGCCAACCGCTGCCTGGCTATCGGCTCGCGCTCACCATCGATCCTGATGGCCGATCGCGCCTGAGCTTCCAACCCAACCCGCCGGAACCGTACGCGACGCAGCGCGCGCCGCGCGCTCGACCGACCAAGGCTGTGAAATGACTGTGGACAGGCCCGTGCTATCAGGAACCGCAACTCCCGTGCCATCGGGAACCGGATTCCCGTGCTATCAGGAACCGGATTCGATCCTAAGCCATTGTGGCGATTGCCGAACCGGCTCCTCTAACGTTTCTAACCGAGAATCCTTCCGATTCTTACTAACGCAAAGCGCAGGTCGGCGAGGCTGTGGGCGACGGCCGAGCCCTAATCTTTCGGCGATGCCGAGAGCGATCGACGTCCACTGCTCTTACCGGAACAAGACCACTTTTTCCGCCCCTCGCTTCACCATGCTTGTTCGTGGCCTCCTGTCATGGAGGTCGGCATGAGCGATCTCACCACCGTCGAACTGGTGTGGCTGAAGAAGCGGATCGAGAACTACATCCGCTTCGGCAAGGTTGCTTCGAACAGGAACATCGATCGCACTCGTCGTGCCGTCACCTTCACGCCTGGCAGCGTCTTCGCTTTCGTCCGGTGGATGGGCAATGACTTCGGCACCGTCGCGTCCCGCATCGACATACTGCGTGCAGTCCCCGCCGGTCGGCGCTGCTCGACCGTCGCATATGTGCGCCCCGGCGCCGAGATCCTGCTCACAGTGATCGGATGGCGGAACGTCGAAGAAGTGCTGAAGATCATCGACGCCATCGAGGCGATTGGCATCGACCCAGTCGATGTGTCACCGCATTACTGGCGGCATGCCCACAGTAGGTTTGCCGCGCGCGAGACGCCCAGGCCCTACACACGCCAGCGCCATGAGGCATGGCTCCTGCGTTGCAGGATCGAGCCATGAGCATGCGCGCAGTGATCATCGTCGCGATGCTGGGTTGCGCGGTTCTCGCGGTCGCTCCGGCGTGGATCGACCATCGACCGCACTTCATCTGGAACGCATCCGCGAGCGTCCCCGTCGGGTTGTATCGGGTCGAGCCGGTCGAGAGGATCGCTGTTTCCGATATCGCCGTCGTCATGCCACCCCAGCCGCTCGCCAGCTTCCTGGCTGAGCGTCAATATCTCCCGAAGGGCGTGCCGCTTCTGAAGCGCGTGTTGGCCCTCAAAGGCACGGCCGTCTGCCGACAGGGCACCGCTATCATCATCCATGGCGTGACCGTTGGACTTGCGCGCGAGCGCGATAGTCGCGGCCGACCGTTGCCCGCATGGCAGGGCTGCCGCGTGATCGCCGACGGTGAAGTCTTTCTCATGAATCGGGATGCGGCCGACAGTTTTGATGGCCGCTATTTCGGACCGGTGCCGCTCACTTCAGTCATTGGCCGCGCGACCCCTGTCTGGGCAACCGACAGCACCTCTCCGACTCCGAAAGTTTCAAGCGATCACATTTTAGGCGAGCCGTGAAGGCCGTCCCAATCATCCCCAAAGGCTCATGAAAGGAGCACTGCAATGGCCCAGATCGGCACCTTCACCCGCAATAACGACGGCTTCTTCGGTAACGTCTCAACGCTAACGCTCGACGCGAAGCTTGCCATCCTGCCCGCCGAGAAGTCGGATGCCGAGAACGCGCCGGACCACCGCGTCTTCTGCGAAGGCATGGAGATCGGTGCGGCGTGGGAGCGTACCGGCGAGAAGGCTGGCAACTACCTCTCCGTCTCCATCGATGATCCGTCCTTCACGCAGCCGATCCGCGCCAACCTGTTTCAGTCCGATGCCGAGAAAAGTGTCTGGGCTTTGCACTGGAGCCGCCCGTCGAAGCGCGACGAGCGAGGTTGATCGGATGCGCCGACTGCGCGGCACCCAACCTTTCGCGTCAAACCCTTTGATCGATCAAGCGCTGGTCAAACCCCTCGACCCGATCGCCTGTCAGGCGGCTGCCGCGCGCAGCGAAGGTCAAGGGCGGCCGGACGCTTGCCAATCGCTACGGACGCTCATCGCCCAGCAATTTGCGGCAAGCAAGTCCGGCCGGCGAAGCCTTGCCCTTGACGGGAGCGAGCACAGTGGCAGGCTGCAGGCGCGTCGGGATCGTGGTGCATGTGCTGTCATCCGACGAGGCGTGACGATCCTGTGTGCATGCGTCATGCTCCTTCCTTCTGCATCGGCGGTTTACGCAGAACCTCTTTCTCATGGCGAGGGGCCGGCCCTCTCCAATGCCAAGACTTCGTCAGCTGATCCCTGGTCGGCTCATATCCGGGAAGCCGCGAAACGCTTTGCTATTCCTGAGCGGCTGCTGCGCGCCGTCATGCAGGTCGAGAGCGTTGGCGATGTTCATGCGGTGTCGAGCAAGGGCGCGATGGGCCTGATGCAGATCATGCCGGCGACGTGGGAAGAACTGCGGATCAAGCATCATCTTGGCGACGACCCATATCAACCGCACGACAACATTCTCGCCGGTGCAGCTTATCTCCGCGAGATGCTCGACCGCTTCGGCCGGAACGGCTTCCTTGCTGCCTACAATGCCGGTCCTGGGCGGTACGAGGAGCATGTTGCGACCGGTCGGCCGCTGCCGTGCGAAACAGTAGATTATGTCAGGAAACTGGCACCGCTAATCAACGGCGCAGCTCCAATTTCGACGCGTGCAAGGCAAAAAGTCGGCAGGGCGAGTGCACTCGATTCAGTGATTTTCGCGCACGTCGCAAACACACGGAATAGCTCACCTTCGCGAGGCGATCGCGCGATCGATGTTCCCGTCGAGACTGTGTTCACGGCGATCCGCTCACCGAGCGTGCGATCACCAGCGGTTAATGCGGTCAGCGATCTCACCGCGCTCGTACCGCCAGCGGGTATGCGTCCGGGGTCTGCACATGACACCAGGCCTTGACAGAATTCTCGACGAGCCTGGCGGTATCGGACCAAGTGCACGGCGCCGATGCGCCAATCCGGCGGCCTCCTACTTAACAGGGGCCGCGGTTATAGCAGCCTCAGCGTCCGCCTTGGCGATCACAGCTTCGGCACGTTCTATGGCAGCACCGAGTTCATCGCTCCGCCATGTATCAACCGAATGGCCATCGTCGAACGACCGGTCGTCGACTCCCCGAGCGCGTGAGACCAGCTCACGAAGCGCGGCAATGGCTTCGGAAAGTAGACTGGCTTCTGCTCCGTTTCGGGAAGACCGCGTCACATGTTTATCCCTGTTGCATCGCGATCATGGACCATCACGCAGTGTCCTTACAACAGACGACTATTGCTTGATTGGCGCATTCCTGGTCAATCGCATTCCGGCCTGTTGCGCCGCGGGAATTGCGGCGGACCGTTGGCTTGCAGGGATTGCGAGAAGGGATGGCAGGATAAAGGGCCGCGATGTGCGGCTCGGTCGGTGCGTTCGATTTCAAAGACTTACGCATCACATCCGCGATGTGCGTGGCAAATCCGCGATGTGCGC
Organism: Mesorhizobium sp. M7A.F.Ca.US.005.03.1.1; assembly: GCF_003997975.1. NCBI lineage: Bacteria > Pseudomonadati > Pseudomonadota > Alphaproteobacteria > Hyphomicrobiales > Phyllobacteriaceae > Mesorhizobium > Mesorhizobium sp. M7A.F.Ca.US.005.03.1.1. Next base: position 20,572 of record NZ_RZRO01000052.1, on the reverse strand, counting down.
GATTACCAATTTCTCAAATTTCTCAAGAAAAGCTGCACCTCGCAGACTCGGCGGCCATGAAAAGTGACGACGATTTCCGGGTCCGTCCTGGCCGCATTCGTTCCCGGGCCGCTCAGCGTGCACGCCCCTTCATCTTCCAGGCACTGGCCGCTGCACAAAGGGCAGGGGGACATATCTCGCGCAAGGGAAACGTCATCTCCTCACGCGCCTCGACGTTCGGTCGTGGCAGGTCGGCGAGCATCCGCGCCAATCGCCTCATCACCGGCCGCTCGCGCGGCGCCGTCGTAAAGGCACGCGTTGTCCGGGAGTTCAGGGGATCGACGCCGCTCGCCGCCCATCTCAAATATCTTGGTCGCGAGGGTGTGTCGCGCGACGGCGAGAAAGCAAAAATGTTCGGACCGGACGGGGACGAGGCTGATCATGATGCATTCTCGGACCGCTGCAGGGATGATCGGCACCATTTCCGTTTCATTGTCTCTCCTGATGACGCCCAGGAGTTGGGCGACCTCAAGAGTTTTGCTCGCGGCCTCATGGTCGATATGGAGCGCGACCTCGGCACCAAACTCGACTGGATCGGCATCGATCACTGGAACACCGAACACCCCCACGTCCACATTCTTGTGCGCGGCGTGGCGGATGATGGCGAGAACCTCGTCATCTCACGCGACTACATCCGCCAGGGCATGCGCGACCGAGCAAGCGACATCCTCACCCAGACGCTGGGGCCTCGGACCGATAAGGACATCCGCCGGACAGTCGAACGGCAGATCGACACCGAGCGCTGGACACAGCTCGACCGCCAGCTTGTTCGCGATGCCGATCGCCTTGGAATCATCAATCTCGCGCCGCCTGGCAGCCACCAGCCCGACGAGTTCCTCACGCTTAAGATCGGGCGGCTGCGCAAGTTGGAACGGCTTGGCCTCGCCAGCGAGATACGTCCTGGCCAGTGGACCATTGCCGAGGAGGCTGAGACGACGTTGCATGCGCTCGGCGAGCGTGGCGACATCATCAAACGGATGCATCGCAGCATATCCGACCATAGCGTCGAGAGAGGCGCGGCCGACTATGTCCTTGCAGCTGGACAGACAGCCGAACCTATTATCGGTCGGCTTTTGGAGCGGGGGCTCGACGACGAACTGCGGGGCTCGGCATATGCCGTGGTCGATGGTGTCGACGGACGCGTCCATCACATCCGGTTTCAAGATCTCGATGCAACAGGAGATTCAGCACCTGGCTCCATAGTTGAGCTCCGCCACTACAAGGATGCGAAGGGCCGTGGTCGTGTCGCGCTCGCCATCCGTTCAGACTTCTCCGTCGAGGAGCAGATCGGTGCCGGCGGCGCGACTTGGCTCGACCGTCAGCTTGTCGCGAGCAGACCCGCCGAAATCGGGGAGGGGGGCTTCGGCAGGCAAGTGAAGCAGGCGCTTCAGGATCGCACCGATCATCATGTCAAGGAGGGCCTCGCACGGCACGAAGGCCAACGCGTGATCCTCGCTCGCAACCTGATCGACACGCTACGCGATCGCGAGGTGAACGCGCTCGGCGCCCGACTGGCTGCAGAGACTGGTCTGCCCTATGCGAAAGCGTCGGAAGGCGACCAAGTGGCTGGCATCTATCGACAAAGGTGTTCGCTCGCCTCGGGCCGGTTCGCAATGATCGACAACGGGTTGGGTTTCCACCTCGTTCCTTGGTCGCCGTCGGTCGAGCGGCAGCTGGGAAGACATGTCTCCGGGCTGGCTTGCTCAGGAGGCGGAGTCGCTTGGACCTTTGGAAAGAGGCGAGCACTTGGGTTGTGAATCCCGACGACTATCGTGCGTTCGCGGTCGGCAGCGGCATTCCAGCTCTTGGTAAAATCGTTGCACCCAATGTCCTCCATTCAAGTCACCCCGGCGCCTTCCTGAAAACAGTCGCTCTGCTGAGCGGCGTCCTGCCGACTCCCTGTCGTTCGATGCGGGTAGGGACGCAAAAAGGGTCGATAGCCGAATGTTATGGCGAGGTCTAATAAAGGACCTTGATCGTGGACGCTCGGTGGCCTCCGGCAACAAGCAGAACCAATCCATAATTGCGATAGGATGTTTCACCATTTCCGGTTTTCGAGGTCCAATGTCTGAAGTGGACTGGCTCAGCCATCTCTTGCAAATGATCACCGTCACTGGCCAGCTCGAGGTCCGCTGCGCCTACGGTGCACCGTGGCGCGTCCCCTGGAGCAGGGCTGCCGCGAACGAAATTCCCTACCACGTCATCGTCAAGGGCCGGGCCATTTTAGAGGATCCGGAGACGAGAACAGCAAGGGAGCTGATGAGCGGAGACATCGTGTTGCTGCCGCACGGTGCGGCGCATGTGCTGCACGACGGTAGTGGGCAAACACCAATCCCTACCCAGCAACGCTGGGGGTCTGCCGGATGGATGCTGAGCGAGAATGATGCCCAGGGCGAGCAGCTCGACCTGCTGTGTGGACGGTTTTTCGTCGCGCCACCCCATGATCGGTTGATCCGTAACTACCTGCCCACAAACCTTGTCGCGCGGTCTATGGACGGCCATGAAGAAAACGGTATCGGCTCTGCTTCCAACCAATTGGCCAGCCTGGTGAGGCTGATGCGAATGGAGTCCGCCGGAGACAGAGCGGGAGGACGCGCCATTCTCAACGCGCTTTCGTCGGCCCTGTTCACCTTGGTACTGCGCGCGGCGAGCGAAACCGAAGAAGCGCCCGAAGGCTTGTTGGCCTTGGCCGGCCATCCGCGGCTGGCACCAGCAATCGCGGCGATGTTTGGGGATCCGGCGCGGTCTTGGAAACTGCCTGATTTGGCGGCCATGTGCGGCATGTCGCGGGCTACATTCATGAGGCACTTTCAAGACAGGCTGGGTTGCTCCGCCGTCGATTTATTGACTGATCTCCGCATGAGTCTGGCAGCCAACGAGCTAAAAAAGCCAGAGATCAGCACCGAGACCGTCGCCGAGACGGTCGGATATCAATCGGTTTCGGCGTTCCGCCGTGTATTTGCCGAAAGGATGGGAATGACGCCGGGGGAATGGCGCCGACTGGCGCACAATCCCGCATCGGCTCGAGCCGCACTGGAGTCTCACGCGTCAGTTGATCCTTTCTAGCATCATATTGAGCTAACTAAGTCTCGAAATAATCAATCATCCTCGTAAATTAAGCTCCGTAATCACTTGATAAGGGAGCCATCCAATGAACTGCATCAGCCTAGCCACCGGACCCGCAACCCGCGCAGCCGCCGAAATCTTCGTGGAAACCAGGAAGAGCAAAAACGCTTTCGCGACGAACGCAGTCATCGAAACCATCCTGAGCCGCAGTGCCGCAAAGTACTACGACACCGCCGCAACGCTGACCGACGATCAAATCCGCGACCTGGTGCGTATCGGCACGTCCGCGCCAACCTCCTTCCACCTGCAGAACTGGCGCTTCATCGCCGTACGCTCGCCCGAAGCCAAGGCGCGGCTGCGTCCGATCGCCTGGAATAACCAGCCCGCGATCACCGACGCGGCCGTGACATTCATCATCATCAGTAGGCTGGCCGATGCCAGCACCGTCCCCGACCGTCTAGCGCCCGTGGTGGAAGCCGGCATCATGCCGGCACGCCTGGTGCCGGAGTGGGAAATCCCCGCGCGCGGACTGTATGACGATCAGCCCCAGCGCCAGCGCGACGAAGCTGTGCGCTCCGCGACCTTTGGCACCGCGGCGATCATCTACGCGGCCCGTTCGCTGGGCCTGGGTTCGACGCCGATGATCGGTTTCGACTCCGAGGCGGTGCACGTCGAGTTTGGTCTGGCCGAAGACGAAGTGCCCGTGATGCTGTTGACTGTCGGACCGGAGCGAGCCGGCAACTGGCCGCAGAAGCCGCGCATGCCGGTGGCTGATGTCCTGGACTTTGCATAACGGAAAAGCGTGAGAGGTCGAAAAACCTTCCACGCCTGCAATTTACCCCGAACCAACAAATCACTGAGGAGATAATTCCCATGAAAGCGATCGTAGCAACGGATCAGGCTGAAGGAACGGCCGGCATGAAGCTGGCGCAGCGGCCCGAGCCGCAGGCGGCAATAAACGATGTCGTGGTTGAGGTTCATGCGGCGGGATTCGTCAACACCGAACTGGAGTGGCCTTCGACCTGGGCCGATCGAGCCTTCCGTGACCGGACGCCATCGATCCTCGGCCATGAGCTCGCAGGTGTGGTCACTGCGCTCGGCTACGGCACCACGGGACTGTCAATCGGTCAGCGAGTATTCGGCCTCGCTGACTGGCATCGCGACGGGACCCTCGCTGAGTATGTCGCCATGGAGGCACGCAATCTCGCGCCGCTGCCCGGCGACGTTGACTTCACGGTGGGTGCGAGCCTGCCGATCTCCGGCCTGACCGCGTGGCAGGGGCTGATCCAGCATGGCCGCCTTCAGGCGGGGCAAAACGTGCTCGCGCACGGCGCGGCCGGTGCCGTCGGTTCGATGGTGACGCAGCTTGCAAGGGAGGCCGGGGCCTATGTCATCGGCAGCGGACGCGCCGCCGACCGCCAGAAGGCGCTCGACTTCGGCGCGAATGAGTTCGTCGATCTCGACAACGACAAACTGGAGGAGGTTGGCGGCGTCGACCTGGTGTTCGACGTCATCGGCGGCGATATCCAGAAGCGGTCCGCGGCCCTGATCCGGGCCGGAGGAACGCTTGTGACAGTCGTTGGACCGACGGATATTCGACCTGCAGATGGCCTGGCGATTGACTTCGTCGTCGAGGCTGATCGCGGCCAGCTTTGGGAGATCGTTCAGCGGATCCGGGACGGACGACTGCGGACGAATATCGGCAAGGTCTCCAGCCTTGAAGATGCCGTCGCCACCTTCAATTCGACCGAGCGGCGTGCGGGAAAGACGGTCATCCGCGTTCGTCCGTAACAACTTGGGGAGGGACGGCGGTTCCTCTCTCCTCGTCTGCGCGTTTCACCAGGCTGCACGCTGAGGCGGAACCCAAGTGGAGGGAAATTTCACTTGGTCCCAAAGGTTTTGACTTACGAGGCAGCATGACCAGCCAATAAGATACCAACACAATATTGCTGTGGGGTGGCTCGGTTTCCGAACAGCCGGCTTGAGATCCGTCGGCGGAGACGGGTGGGCAGGCATTCATGCAGGGCCGGTGTACCGTGCCCGGCCGCTGCCCTGAAACGACGGTCCAAGACGTGGCACAGGTCCATAGCGAAAGCGTATAGAGCGCATTTGAAAAATGTATTACCGCCAACGTGCTGATTGCCCGATAGTCCTCCCCGGGTTCCGGTGAACTCAGCGTGCCCACGGCTCAACGCCCGGCACTAAGGGAGGAAAAATTGACGACATTCGCAACCATGTTGCGATCGCTTGCGGTTGTCGCAACGATCGCTAGCGTCACCCCTGCATTTGCCGGTGGCGTGGATGAGCTGCCCAAGAACATCCAGGACGAGCTCTACAACAAAGACATGATGGACCCGATGCAGCCGCTCGCGGAAAGCGCTTACCGCGACTGGAAACCGAAGAAGGGTCCCCCGTGGACGATCGGCTACGCCAGCTCCTATGCTGGTAACACGTGGCGCGCCGACGTCATGAAGCGGCTCCAGGAAGAGATCATTCCGAAATGGAAGAAGCTCGGACTGGTCAAGGACGTGATCATCACCCAGTCGAATCTGAACGATTCCACGCAGATCCAGCAGATGCGGCAGTTGGTGGACCAGGGCGTCGACGCGATCATCGTCTGCTGCTCAAACCCGACGTCACTGAACCAGACCGTCGAATATGCCCACCAGCGTGACGTCCCGGTCTTCTCTGCAGTTGGCTATCTCACCTCGCCTTATGCGGTGAACACTTCGGCTAACTTCGTCGTCGGTGGCAGCATGCTCGGCGAATGGATGGCCAAGCAGATCAACGGCAAGGGCAATGTCCTGATAGTCGAAGGCATTCCAGGCGCGTCGGCGTCGGACTCGCAGAATGTCGGCGTTCTGAAGGCCCTGGCCAAATACCCGGACATTAAGGTCGTGGGCCAGGTTGCCGGCATGTGGACGGACCAGGTTGCCCAGTCCGAAATCCAGAAGTGGCTGGCCACCAATCCGGGCGATCTGAACGGCATCATCATTCAGTCGGCATCTGAACTGGGCGCCTTGCGCGCGCTGCAGCAAAGCGGCCGCGATATGGTCCCGTTCTCGATTGGCGGTGAAATCGGCGCCCTTTGCTATTGGCGCAACAACAAGGATTTCGTCTCACAGGCGATCCATGCCTGGCCACCGGGCGACGACTTCGAGTTCGGCTGGAATGTCATGATGCGCACGCTCGAGGGTCAGGGCCCGAAGGTCCAGTCCATCCTGACCAAGCCGCAGACCATGTCCTACGAGCAGCTTGAGAAGGCCGTCCCGGCCGATTGCAGCGAAGATTCGGACGGCTGGTACAACGTCGGTGTCGAGAACTGGGCAGGCAAGGATTACCTGGACCAGTTTTTCCTGCGTCCGGCCGATCCTGAGGCCTTCAAGGCGAACTGACCAAAGCAGGTCTGGCCACCCCGTCAGCGTTGACGGGGTGGCATTTCTTTCATTCCGTGCAAGTCTAGCCGACCAACGTCGGCCAACTGGACCTATGATGTCGTACCCAACGGTTGAACTCTCATCGGTCAGGAAGACCTTCGGGCCGACTGTGGCGCTCGGCGGTTGCAACCTAACGGCCTACGCAGGGGAGGTTCACGCGATCATTGGCGGCAACGGCTCGGGCAAGAGCACGTTGGCGAAGGTGATCTCCGGCGTGCTGATACCCGACAGTGGCCAGGTGTCGATCCTTGGAAAGTCGGCAACGTCTCCGCACGAGGCGCGCCAGCTGGGTATCTCGAATGTCTTTCAGGAGGTGCTCGTCGCGGACGAGTGCTCGGTGCTGGATAACCTCTACCTGGGCGCGGATGGCCTTTTGGGCTCGTCCATGAACCGGGAAGAGAAAGAAGCCAAGGCATCCGCATTGATGCGCGAACTCCTCGGCTTTGACATCGATCTCTCCGGGTTGGTGGGCGAACTGCCCCTGAGCGTCAAACAATGGGTGACAATCGCCAGGGCTCTTCTGACTGATCCCAAGGTCCTGATCCTCGACGAGTCCTCGGCCGCGCTCGACTTCGATTCCACGGAAAGGCTGTTCCGCAAGATGCGGCAGCTCAAGCAGCGGGGGGCAAGCATCCTGATCGTCACCCACCGCATCGCCGAGCTGGTGCGTATCGCCGACCGCGCGACGGTTTTGCGCGACGGTGTGGATGTCGGCAAGCTTGCCAAAGAAGAGATCACCGAGGCCAGGATTCTCGAACTGATTGCCGGTGCCGAGCGCAGCGGCACAGACCGTGATCAGCCGTTGCCGAGGCGGCTCGGCGATCGGGCGGTCCTGCGTGCAACCGATTTTCGGGTCTGGCCGGACGCTGCCTTCGTCAATTTCACCGTGTATCCCGGTGAGATTGTCGGGATTACCGGGTTGGACGGGCAGGGGCAGGCGGATTTCGTAAGATGCATCGCTGGCATCCAGTCTCCGATCGCCGGCCGGTTGGTGGTGGTTAATGACGGCAAGGCCAGCGAGGTTACCGACCTTGCGTCGGCCCGACAAAACAAAATTAGCTACGTCAGCGGCGATCGCAAGAAAGAGGGCATCTTTGCCAATCTGAGTATTTACGAGAACCTGCTGCTTCCGGTGTATCGCGAATTTCGATCCGGCGGGGTGCTCAACTTCATAAACCGCCCCAAGCTGACGCCGGTGTTTGAGTGGGAATCCAGCAAACTGGCCGTCAAGATGGGGAGCCCGGAGAACCTCATCACGTCGCTGTCCGGCGGTAACCAGCAAAAGGTACTGATTGCCAGGGCTTTCGCGGAAAAGCCGGTGGCTCTGGTGCTCAACGATCCCGCGCGCGGCATCGACGTCGGGGCCAAGCTTGATCTCTACCGCAACCTCAAGGAATTCGCTGCGCGCGGCAATGCCGTGGTCTTCCTGTCCAGCGAGCTGGAGGAATTTTTGAACCTGTGCACGCGGGTTCACGTGTTTCGCAATGGCGCCATTTCGGCGGATTTCGAACCGCCTTTCGATGGCCATGCCATCCTCAACGCCATGTTTGGCCGCCGCGCGACGGCGCGCCTCCCCGGCGAGGCGGCCAACGAGAATGACCCAGGCAATCCGGCGACTGTCGCCGAGAGTCACAAGCCCAGACTCGAGCAGGGCAGGCCGATGCCGAGGCCTGTGACACTGCTGAACCAGGAGGTAAACCCTATGGCGGCAACACCATCTTTTGTGCTGAGTTGTCCCGATATTGCGCCAGGCAGCGTCATCCCGGACCGGTTCGCCGAGGACAACCGGCTTTCACCGAGACTCGTTTGGTCCGGACCGCCGGAAGGCACGCGCAGCTTTGCCTTGGCTGTTACCGATCCTGACCTGCCGGAAGCATTCAATTTCCCCCGCTCGTTTGCGCACTGGCTGGTGACCAACATTCCGGCCGAGGTCCGTGAGCTCCCTGAGGGCGCCAGCGGCAGCTTGCGACTGCCGCACGGCGCCGCTGAGTTCAACAGCGACTTCGTGACATTCAAGATCCCAGGGTTCGGCAAGGGATATGGCGGCCCATGGCCGCCGGACCGGGCCCACAGGTACTTCTTCACCCTCTATGCGCTCAAGACGGACATGGTCGAGTTGCCAGCTGACGCCGATCTTGGCGCATTTGCGGCTGCGGTCATGCCTGTGGCCATCGATGCGGCGTCGTTCGTGGCAGTCTACGGGCCGGCAAAGAAGTCTCTGCCCGCGTAAAAACCGGGCATGGTAATTCCCCAATCAGGAGGATCGCATGAGTAGATATGGAAGCAGGAGCAGCTTTGATCTGGAGTGGATCGAGCGATGGGCAAGGAAGGTCAATGACGACCGCATTTTGCCGGTAGTAGGGCGGTTTTTCACCAGCAAGTTCGTGCTCGGCTTCGACGACACGGAATATCTCGTCGACGTCCGTGGCGGCAAGATCCAGAAGATCGCGCAAGGCCTCACACCCAATGACATGGGAGTCGAATTTTGGCTCAAGGCGCCGAGCAGCGCCTGGTCGAAGTTTGCCCAGGAAATCCCACCGCCGATGTTCAACGACATCTGGGCGATGGCGCATCCGCTGCACAAGCAGCTGATCATCGAGGGCAATTCGCTCCCCTTCTGGCAGAATCTGCGGGCGCTGACGCGCATGCTCTCGCTGATGCGACAAGTTTAACGGCAGCGCAGGAGAGTTGTCATGAATACACACGATCCAATCGTTGGGCGCTACGTCTACGTCCAGTGCGAAGGCAAGACGTACCGCACCTATTACGAGGAACACGGCGAAGGCATTCCGATGGTGTGCCTGCACACGGCCGGCACGGACGGACGCCAGTATCGGCACCAGCTGTGCGACCCGGACATCAGCCAGAATTTCCGCGTTATCGCTTTCGATATGCCCTGGCACGGCAAGTCGATCCCGCCGGCAGATTTTCATCTGATGGAAGACGAATACAAACTCACAACCAAATTCTATTGTGAGTTCATCGTGGCGTTCTGCCGGGCGCTGGATCTGCGCAAGCCGGTCCTCATGGGCCAGTCGATGGGCGGCAACATCTGCCTGGCGCTCGCATTGCGCTATGAAAACGAGTTTTCGGCTTTTATTGCACTTGAGGCCTGCGACTATTCCCCCGGATGGTGGATCGATGCGCTGCATCACCCCCACATCCATGGTGGCGAGGTGGTCGCGACCTCTGTATTCGGTCTGATGGCACCGCAGTCTCCTGACGATTACCGGTGGGAGACCTGGTGGTACTATGCGCAGGGCGGCCCCGGCATCTTCAAGGGCGATCTGTATTTCTACAGCGTCGATTCGGATTTCCGCGACCAGTGCCAGAAGATTTCGGGAAAGGTGCCGATCTACTTCCTGACTGGTGAGTACGATTTCGCCTGCACGCCTGAAATGACCCAGCGCACGGCCGAAAAAGTGAAGAATTCGGAATGCATCATCTTCGGTGGTGGCCACTTCCCGACATCGGAAGATCCGGCGAAGTTCAAGGAGGTCATCACCCCCGTCCTCAAGAAAATCCTCAGCGCCGATCCGGAGCGGCGCGGTCAGGGAGGCAATGCCCTTTCCGGACGGAGCATTTCCGAAAGCCGGTCCACCGCTCGCAGCGAGCGGCCCAGTGAAGGCCGGAAGGTCATCGAGTTCTAGGTTGCGCTAGCAACGAAAGACAAATGTTGATGTCCCAATCCAGGGGTTCCCAGAACACCTACCTGTTGGTCCCGATCCTGCTGATCGCGCTGCTCCTGAGCACCGCGGTCATCAGGGGGCCGAACCTTGTCTCCTTGTCGGGGTTCGGCAGCGCCATCATCGTGTCGGCGCCCCTGATTCTGGCGACATTCTCGCTTATGGCTCTGGCTGTGGCAGGACGTGGGACAGTCGACCTTGCGGTCGGACCGTTGCTCGCCTTCATCAACGTCACGATCGTCAAGCTCAACGGCCTTGGCATCGTCACGGGTCCCTTTGGCGTCTTTCTGGTCGCCCTGGGGATTGGCGTTCTCTATCAGCTCTTCTTTGCCCTCATCATCATTTTCGTGCGCGTCCAGCCGATCATTGTGGCGCTCAGTGGCTTTCTGGCCCTGACCGGCATCAATCTCGTCATCCTCCCAAGACCTGGCGGCACCGCACCGGACTGGATGTCGTCCTGGGGCCTCGGCAACACGATCTTTTCACCGATCTTGCTGATAGTATTGCTGGCTATAGCGGCCTGGCTGCTGTTCACCATGACCTCGTTCTACGCGAATTTGCGTTTGATGGGCTACGATGAGCGTGCGGCCTATACGAGCGGCGTCCGGATCAATGTGGTGCGGATCGGTGCCCACGTCATCGCCGGCCTCTTCGTTGGCTTGGGCGCGATCTGCTATACCGCGCTGATCTCGTCCGGAGATCCGACGCAGGGCACCACCATGACGCTGACGGCGGTGACCGCCCTGGTGCTGGGCGGGGTCAGCCTGTCCGGTGGACGCGGTGGCGTGGCAGGGGGGTTGCTGGGCGCGGTCAACCTCTTTCTTATCGGCTATGTTCTTGCCACGTTCAATTTCGGGTCCACGCAAGCCTTTGTGACGCAGCTCTTCTACGGGCTGATCCTCGTTCTGTCGCTCCTGCTGACCCTGCTGGTCCCCATCATCGGGCGCTACCTCCACTTCATTTCACCCTTTGCGGCCTTCGTTGTTCTGGGCTGCCTGGTCGTCGGAATCATGCTGTATGTCAGCACCCGCGATACCTATGGCGTGGCGGCCGTCGCAGGCCAGGCCTTCAAGTCCGATCCGGACGTGATGACTCGCTACCTGCTGCTGCCCGTACAGGCGGGGAGCGGGCCGACTCTGCCCGATCTCACGCCATTGCAAAGGATCGTCTTCGGCGTCGCCGTCATCTTGGCCGTGCTGACGTTCACTGTCCGCGTCATCGTAGCTGAAGCGGTTTCCGTGCGACTTGGCGCCTTCATCTATGTTTTCGTCTCGGCACTGATCCTGCTCCTGTTCCTGGTCGTCGGCGAGCAAAGCCACGCGGCCGGAATCGTGGCGACAGGACAATCGTTGGGGATCGGGCCATGAGTCAGACTTTCGCCAACGGCAGCCGCAGTGGCGGCCTCTTCATCCCGCGTTCGCGCGCCTTGGTATGGCTTAACCTCGCCGTGACATTCGTGGTGGCGGCGATCAGCTTCGGCCTGGGGTTTTGGCAGGGGCTCAGCGCCCAGATCGTCATCCTCTACACCATCGTTCTGGCCGCCGTGCTGTTCTGGCTGATCAACTACGTCGCCGTCATCTTCGAGTCTCGGTCTTCGTCTCTTGAAACCGAGTCTGCAGCCCCGGCTGACGCCGGTGGCGTCTGGGTCGGCAACCGGGTCCTGATCATCACCATGGCGGTAATGTTGATCGTGTATCTGCTGATCACGGCCACGGTCCCGTCCTTCAGATCCCTTGGCAACCTGATTGCCTTCCTGCTGCTGGAAGCGATCCTGGTCTTTGCGTTCAAGGTCGGTAACCGCTTCGCCCATGGCCGCAGCGCCTTTATTGGATTGATTGTGTTGCTGGCGCTAATCGTGATCAGCTCCTTTACGATCAACGGGTTCCTCTCTGCCGCCAACATCAAAGCAATTCTGCTGTTTGCAGCGTTCCTGGGCATTGCCTGCGTCGGGCAAACGCTGGTGGCGTTGCTCGGCGGCTTGGACCTCTCTATCCCGTTTGTTATCGGCGCGTCCAACATAGGGCTTTTGTTCCTGATCGGCCTTGGCGTACCGCCCTGGCTCGCGCTGGTGTTCGTGCTGATCATCGGCGGTGCCCTGGGTTTCTTGAATGGCGTTCTGTCCTACCGGCTGCAAGGTCAGGCGTTGATCCTCACCCTCGGAATGGGATTTGCGATCGCTGGGCTTGTCCAGATTCTGACCAGCATTGGATCGTCCTTTGGCGGCAACGTCTTTGGGACCGTTCCGAAATGGCTGCAAAATCTCGCCGCGATGAATGGTCGTACCTTCGGTCTGGCTGTCCCGCCAACGATCCTGTTGTGGGTTGTCATTGCCGTCATAGTCATCGTTGGCCTGCGTTATTCCGCCTTCGGCCGCTACATCTACGCCCTGGGCGGCAATCGCCGCTCGGCCAAGCTGATCGGTGTCTCCGAGTTCAAATACTGGACACTCGCCTACACCATCAGCGGCTTCTCAGCCGCCTTGACAGGATGCCTGTTGCTGGGCTGGAGCGGAGGGGGGTTCATAGGGGTTGGCGACCAGTATCTCTTCACAACCCTGGCCGCAGTCGTGATCGGCGGGACGTCGCTCATGGGCGGCTATGGCGGCTATGGCTACACCGTCATCGGGGTTCTCGTCCTGCAAGTCCTGAGCGCCTTCCTGATTGGCATCGGGCTCAAATACGAATGGCAACAATTCATTTTCGGTCTTCTGATCCTGCCGATGGTCGCACTCTACGGCCGCGCCCCTCACATCAGAGCCCAGGTCTAGGGAAAGCCCATGTTCGGAACACTCTTTCAATCCAGCGCGGTGGTCAGCACCGCGCTCAGTGTTGCAACCCTTGCCATGTTTGCCACGGCTGCTCTGGCAATGCTGGGCCTGACATGGACGTCCGAGCGCTGGCGGGTTCCGCTGGCGCTGTCGGCTGTTGCGCTCCTGGCGTCGGGCCTTGAATACTATGCCGCCTCCAACATCTGGCTGGCGGGCCAGCAGCTCAGCGCCGCCTCACGCTACGTCGCGTGGTTCGTGGTCCAGCCGATGGAGGTCGCATCGGTGTTCTTCCTTGCGAGCATCGCAGGAAAGGTGCCCGTGGGCGTGTTCTGGCGGACCCTGGCCGCGGCAATCCTGATGGTGCTGGCCCGCTATCTCGGTGACGCACGGATCTTCAATCCGACCCTTGGCGTGCTGCTGTCGATCGCCTTCTGGCTTTATATCCTTGGCGAGTTGTATTTCGGCGCCATGGCGGACGCCATCAGCAAGTCGACGCGTCCTATCCGCCTCGGCTATTTCTGGATCAGGCTGATCATGACGATCGGCTGGGCAATTTACCCGATCCTGCATTTCGTGGACGTCGTTATCGGAACGGGGCACGTGGCGCCCATCATCGTGCTCTACACCATTGCCGACCTTATCAATCTCATCGCCGTCTCAATGATCGTCCTCGCCGTCGCCGGCGAGGAGCGTTTCTGAAGGCTGTCAATCTTCGCGCCAACGTGCTTGGCGCTCGCGGTTAAGTGGAGGATCTTCCCATGAATGGCTCAGATGTGATCGCAATCGTTATTCTCATAACGATCATCATCGCGATCGGTGTCTACCTGCTGCACTGGCTCTACAGACACTCATCCAAAGACCAGTCCTTCGTCCGCACCGGCCTCGGCGGCGAGCGGGTGGTCATGGGCGGCGGTGCGCTGATCATCCCGATTGTCCACGACATCACGCGTGTCAACATGAACGCCATCCCGGTGGAGATCCGGAGGCTCGGCGAGCAATCCCTGATCACCAGGAATAAGATGCGCATCGACATCATCGCCGAGTTCTTCGTGCGTGTGGTGCCGACGGAAGCCGGGGTGTCGACTGCCGCCCGCACCCTCGGTGACCGCACCCAGAATCCTGCCGCGCTGAAGGAGATCGTTCAGGGCCGGTTCGTCGATGCAATGTCGGCCATCGCCTCCACGATGACCATGGACGAAATCCACACCAGCCGCGGCCGCTACATGAGTGAGGTGGCCGCCCTGGCGGCGACGACCCTGGGGTCGAATGGCCTCGAGCTTGAAAACGCCTCTCTGACGAGCCTCAACCAGACCGACATCTCCGTGTTTGATCCCTCCAATGCGTTCGATGCCGAAGGCCTGACGCAGCTGACCGAGCAGATCGAAGAGCGCCGCCAGCTTCGCAACCGCATCGAAAACGAGTCGCGGATCAGCATAAAGCTCAAGGATTTCGAAACCGAGCAGCGGTCTCTGGAGATCGAGCGTGACCTCGAATACGCCCGCATCGAACAAACGCAAGCGATCGAAATCCGCAAAGCAGCCCAACTGGCCGAGATTGAGGCCGAGAGATCTAGTTCCACAATCAGTATTCAGAACGCCAGGATCCGCAGCGAACAAGAAGGCGAGCGGATTCGTATCGCCAAGGACCGACTCATCGATTCCGAACGGATCAACACTCAGTCGGAGGTGCGGTCATTGGAGATTAAGAAGCAGCAAGAGACTGAGATGACCGAGATCATGTCGCGCCGCGAGCTCGAGATGCAGAGGATCCAGAACCGCCGGGAAATCGAGGCAGAGCGGATCGATAACGAGCAGCATGTGAAGGAGTCTGAAATCCGTTCGCGTCAGGAGCTGTCGATCATCGAAACGACGTCATCGGCCGAGATCGACAAGGCCAAACTGCAGAACCAGCGGGTGACCGAGACGCATCGAATCGAGACCGACAAAACCATTGAATTGCTGGCCGTGGCGAAGTCGAAAGAGGTTCGCATCAGCAACGAACTTGCTGAGGCCGACCAGGAAAAGGCACGCCTGAAGAAACGTTACGATGTCGATGTCGAACGCTTGAGGGTCGACGAGGAAATCGTGCAGCTCGAGATCGAGAAAAACCAGAAGATCAAACTCGCCGAAACCAAGGCGTTTCAGGAGATCCAGGACGCGTCGATCGCCGCCAACCGCCAGATCGACGAGTTGCGCATCGCTGCGCGGAAGTTTGTCGATAAGTTTGAGATCGAGCAGCAGAAGGAAGTCGAAATCGTCGACAAGGAGCGCTTGATCGCGGTGATCAACAAGTCGATCGAGGAAGCCTACGCAAAGACCCAGGCCGCGGAAGCTCTGAAAAAACAGGTTGAACAGGAAGAGCAGGTCAACAGCGCACGCGAAGAAGAAGTGGCCGAACGCATCAAGCGGATCGAGCTCATTCAGTCTTCGTCCAGGGTCGAGCGTGACGCCCAACGCGTCGTTTCTTCGGCAAAGGCCGAGAAAGAAGCCACGGAACTCAGGGCGCTGGCGGAAATCGCCGAGTCCAATGCGGCCGAGGTCCGCTATGCCAAGGACGCCGCCGGGCAGCGTATGCTCAACGAGTCCGAAAACACCCGTTCGGATGCCAGCAGACGCAGTGCCATCTACGAAAACCTCGTCAGCAATCTGCCAAGCATCATCCGCGAGACAGTCAAGCCGATGGAAAACATCGAATCGATCAAGATACTCCAGGTCGACGGCCTGCCGGGCCTCAACAGCCCGTCCGAAATGGGTGGCGGCGATGGCGGCTCGGGCGGCGGCAACATGACGGATCGCGTTGTCAATTCCGCTATGAAATATCGCACCCAGGTCGCCTTCGTCGACGGTCTCATGAAGGACCTGGGACTGCCGATCGAGAACCTCGGAAGCGCCGGCGGCATGTCGTTCCGCAACTTCCAGGGTTCGGATGCGCCGAAGGACAAGGACGACTGAGCGCGTACGAAACTAGCGAGAGCAACCGATGACCCCGCTCGGCAAACACGAAGCGCTGGACCGACACGCCTTGGTCATGGCCTGCTGGTTGGCAGTGGCCTTGCCCGCCGCGATCCTGTTTGAGTATGGATTTGGCCGCGGCGGAACACCCTATATCCTTGCCGGGTTCGCGGCCATTCTGGCGGGCTTTGTCGCTCACGTGATCGTCAATGTGGTCTACGGGACGGGTTTCTCGCCCCGAGAACTAGGGCTCGGCCTGGTCATCTACGGACTCGCGCTTGTGTTGTTCGTTGTTCTGTCGCTGGTCAGCGCGCCATTTGCCGCGCACAACTTCTTGCCGCTGAGCATCGGTTTTATCACAACGGGGGTCGTGGTCGTTTTCTACATGATCACCCGGTACGGGGCACGGCAGGCCTTCGAAGCGTTCGACGTTATCCGGGACTTCCGCTCGGATGACCGAGATTCAAAACGCGCGCCGGGAGACCATATATGACCCCGCTCTTGGTTTCCGTGCTCGGCATCGTCGCGGTCCTGGGCCTTTACCTTGCGACCATCAGCGGCCGTCACGCCCAGCAACCCGGTGATTTCGTCGACGCAGGCCTGGCATTGCCGCCATGGGTGATCATCTTCGCCGGCGCCGGCATTACCTTGGCCAGCCTCAGCCTTCCCGATCATCTGCTTTTGCTC
Source organism: Mesorhizobium sp. M7A.F.Ca.US.005.03.1.1 (assembly GCF_003997975.1). NCBI lineage: Bacteria > Pseudomonadati > Pseudomonadota > Alphaproteobacteria > Hyphomicrobiales > Phyllobacteriaceae > Mesorhizobium > Mesorhizobium sp. M7A.F.Ca.US.005.03.1.1. The sequence continues at coordinate 3,939 of NZ_RZRO01000052.1, read as the reverse complement.
GCCACCTTCGGCCTTCAATACAACCAGGTCGCAGTCGGTCTCATCTGTATCGCCCTTTGCGCTGCCATCACGCAGAAGCGGGTTTGGCTTGCCGCCCGGCTGACCTCGCTGCGCACGCTTGGTGACCTGCTGGGCGATTACTTCGGCAGCACGACGCTTCGCATCTATTTGCTGTTCGTGCTGTTCCTTTTCAGCGTCCCCTTTGCGGCGATGTGCCTGTCTCAGGCGGGTGCCTTGGTGAGCGGCGCGACCGCCAACGACGTTCCGTCCAGTCTCGCAATCTGGTCAATCGCATTCGTCCTGTTCCTCTGCAGCGTGATCGGAGGCTGGCGCGGGATTGCCTATCTTGTCGCCGCCCAGTCCCTGCTGGTCCTGGCTCTCATAATCTTTTTCGGCGGATTCACCGGCTTTGCGCTCCACAAATTGGCATTCGCCGCCAACGGGATTGGAACAGCCAGCGGCGTGCTGCCGGACAAGATCCCGGGCGTAATCCAGTTTAGCGCCGGCATTGGCAAAGAGCTGCCGGCCGGGGGGCTCTGGACCACCTTCGCGGGACTGACGTTCGCCCTGTCTCTGGGCGGCATCGCGATCAGTCCCGGCTTCAGCTTTCTGGGCGTGACAAGTGCGCCGCGCCGCGGCCTTGCATTTGGCCAGGTCTGGATGATCGCGGGACTCGCGGCTGGCGCCCTGATCCTGATCGGGCCGGTTCTGGCTGCGGAGATTGCGGCCAGTGGCTCGCTGACAGCCTTCACGACACGGCTGGCAACGCTCGATCCGATGGTGGCAGTGGGCTTTACAGTCCTTCTGGTCGCATCGGGCCAGATCGCGGTCGCATTCTTTGCCGGATCCGGTGCATCGGTCTGCACTATCGAGCTGACATCACGCTACATCATCCCGGGCATGGACCAGCGTTCGATGCGGTTTGCCGCGCGGGTGACCTTGGCGCTCGTCTACGGAGCTGTCGCTGCCGTCGCGAGCTATGCGCCCCTCAGCGCGACAATCTTCTCCTCCCTCACGCTCAGCCTATCCATGCAGCTGCTGCCTGCGGTGCTCGGCCTATGCTGGGTGCGCTGGATCAGCCGCAGCGGTGTTCTGGCCGGTCTGATTGTCGGAAGCCTTTGCGTGGTGTTCACCGAGAGCTTTGGACTGGTGTTGTTCGAGCGGCTCTTCGTCGACCTGCCATGGGGTCGCTGGCCGTTGTCGGTCCATTCGGCGGGATGGGGACTTGCGACCAATTTCACCGCGTGCCTCCTTGTGTCCCTGTTTACGCGCAGCGGCGCCGAGCGGGACCGCAGGGATCGCCTCCATGACGCTTTCGAGGAGAGCCAGCCGGCACGCAAGGGGAGTCAGGCGGCCACAACGGCCAAATGGGCCCTGACACTTCTGTGGGCGTTTTTCGCGCTCGGCCCCGGTGCAATCCTGGGCAACACATTTTTCAGCGAGCCGATTTTTGCTGGCGTGGTGGTGGCGCCGGGGGTGCCTTCGCTGCTGATCTGGCAGGTCCTGTTCTGGTTTGTCGGCGTATTCATCGTGTGGTGGCTGGCCTATCAGGGACGCCTGTCCGTCATCGATCAACGTCCTCGCCACAGGATCGTCCTGGTGCCGGACGTGAACCCATTGTTTGAGTCCGTTACGACCCCGTGGATCGCACGGCTCCTCGACCGCGTGACGGGCCGGTAACTGGGCATGGAAGGCATCGACCTCAGGCGTCTACGCTATTTCATCGCGGTTTGCGAGCACGGCGGCTTCTCCCGTGCGTCCCAATCCATAGGGGTCGCCCAACCGTCCCTGACGCGACAAATTAAGCTGCTCGAAAAGGAAGTCGGTATCTCGTTGATCAACCGAAGTGGGCGCGGTGCCGAGCCCACGGCCGAAGGATGGTTCCTCCTCGGCCAGTCGCGCCTGCACATCGATGGGCTCGATGATGCGGTCCGCGAGGTGCGCCAGCGCTCGGACAAGCTCAAGGGCGAAATCTCGCTCGGCATATGCCCGACGATGGTGCCGCTGTTTCTGGAGGACATCCGCAATTTTGTTGAAGCCCAGTATCAGGGTGTCACGCTGAATGTCGTCGAGGCCTACAGTGGCGACCTTGCCAGTCTCATGCGCTCCGGCCGGCTCGACGCTGCACTCACCTATCGGCCCAGCGCGCCGGATCAGCTCGACATCCTCAATCTGTTTGCCGAGCGCCTCGTGCTGGTAACCGCTTATGCCCGCGCCCAGGTCGACGCGCCGCGCCAGTTGGGAGACATCAGCCGGTTAAAGTTGATATTGCCGAGCGAAATCCATGAATTGCGGCGGATCATCGATCGGGTCTACCGCGACCGGGGCATCGCGCTGCAGCCGGAACTCGAGCTCGATTCGCTCGGCGCCGTAAAAGCTGTCGTCGCGGACAAGACCACCCAGTACGCAACCATTCTGCCCCACTCGAGCGTGACGCGCGAAGTGGCCGGGCACGTGCTGAGCGCTTATGCGATCGCTGACAGCGCCATGGTCCGCACGATTGCCGTCGTGCGGCCTCAGGGAGGCAGTCCCCGGAACGTGGTGCTCACCGCCTTGATTGATGAAGTCCGTCGGCGGGCCGGACGGATCAAGAGATCCATGGACAGCGCCGACGCGGTCTTGTTAGGGCAGGGATAGAAGGACGGCCGCTTTTTGTCGTTGCCTCAATAACGGAATGTTATACGCTAGGCCTCCGCGGAGCCTAGGGAGCCGTTTTGGACCTTCGACAGCTAAGATATTTTTCCAAGGTCGTCGAGAGCGGCTCGTTCTCGAAGGCCGCGACACAGCTCCATGTGGCGCAGCCCGCTTTGAGCCAGCATGTCAGACACATGGAAGAGGAGCTTGGCCTTCCTCTCCTGCATCGCGGGCCACATGGCGTGAGTGCGACCGAAGCGGGCACGCGGCTGATGGTGCATGCCAAGCGCATCCTAGCCGAGTTTGCCGAAATTAACGACAGCGTGAGGGGCGCCGCCATAGCTCCTCGCGGTGAAGTGCGCTTCGGCCTGCCTGGTACAGTGAGCGAGCTTCTCGCGGCGCCGCTGATCGAGGCCGCCCGCGAGCGGTTCCCCGAGGTGCGCATCCGTATCATTGAGGCGATGAGCGGCTACATTCTGGAATGGTTGAAGCGGGGGGAGGTTGACCTCGCGATGATTTATGCAACTTCGGATCCTCGGGGGCTCGCTGTACATCACGGCTTGTCCGAGGAAATCTGTCTCTTTGCCAGCACGTCGATGCCGGGCCAGGCCGACTTACAGGGCTCTTCCGTGGAGCTTCGCGACGTCGCCGGTTTGCCCCTCGTTGTGCCGGGCCCGGGCCACGGTCTGCGAGAACTGATCGAGGTCGTGGCAGCCTCAGTCCAGGTCGCCATCAACCCTGCCATCGAAATCGACTCCTACACCCAGATCAAGAGATTGGTGACACGTGGGATCGGTTACGGGATCCTCCCGCGGATGGCGATCAACGCTGAGGCGCAGGCTGGCCTGTTTCGGGCGTGGAGTTTCCAAAACCCGGCAATTACACGGAAAGTGTACCTGGCCTACTCGACCGAACGGCCGTTGCAGACAGCGCCCCGCGCCGTCGGGCAGCTATCGTGGGAGATCCTTCGCCAGTTGGTCAAGGACCAGGTCTGGAGCGCCGAACTATCCAACGAAACCCAGCGGCCCAACCTCTTCGGCTAGGGTGCTGCGGGCGGGCTGCCGCCTGTACCGTTTCGCTATACCTGCCATTACAAAACGCTATTTGACGAAAGGACCCCTTCCGGTGCGATGGTATCGGAAATGCACCATAAGGAAGAGCCATGCCAGGCGCGCTGGAGGGAACGATCGTCATCTCGCTGGAGCAAGCCGTGGCCGCGCCTTTGGCGACGTCCCGTCTGGCCGACGCGGGCGCGCGGGTCATCAAGCTCGAGCGCCCCGAGGGCGACTTCGCGCGCGGCTATGA
>NZ_RZRO01000051.1:0-47215 GCF_003997975.1 Mesorhizobium sp. M7A.F.Ca.US.005.03.1.1 | reverse complement strand
GCCGTCATTGCCATCCGTACCCGCGCCGCCACCGCCGAACAGACCTAGACCGCCACCGCCGTCGCCGCCGCCACCGCCCACCGACTGCACGACCATGCCGCTGGCAAAATCTCCCCGAGTTGTGATGGTCCCGGAATTTATCCCCTCGGCATTGCCGCCGATTGTCGGCACGCCCCCATTGCCGCCGTTACCCACGATACCGAAACCACTCGCACCATCACCGGCAACGCCGCCCGCCGACCGCACAAGCATACCCTTCGAGAAAGCCCCGTCCGTGGAAATGGAGCCGGCATTATCGCCTTTCGCGTCACCGCCGAAACCGCCATTGCCGCCATTGCCACCCTTGCCGGCACCGATCGCAGCGCCCAAGCCGCCATTGCCGCCGCGCCCTCCGCTGGAATTGACGGTGATGCCGTTCGAATTGACCCCGTGCGTGATGATATTGCTTTCGATCGTAGTGGTCACGGTCGCCGTGCCGCCATCGCCACCCCGCCCGCCGACGCCGCCCTTACCGCCTACCGCGATGGCGAATGCCCATGCGCCGTTACCACCATCCCCACCGCCGGCGTCGCCCGATATGCCGGGAGCATTGTCCCCCGATGTTTCGAGGGCGCCAGATGCGTTGTTTGTTATATCGACGGTTCCGCCCTTGGCGCCATCGCCGCCTTTACCACCCTTGATCTCCACAAAAGGCGGGACGGCTGTTGCATGGACAGCCGAGCCGCCATCGCCGCCGCGCCCACCCCGGGCGCTGCCAACGAAAGCGGCCTCCCCGGAGGTCGTGCGGCCGACACTATTCGTTCCCGTAGCCGGCGCCACCGGCGAATGGCCATCTCCGGCGTCAGCAGTACCGATTCCGTCATCACCATTGTCGCCCGGTGCACCATCCGTATTGATGGACAATTGCTGCGCATGGACCGGAGATTGAGCGTAAGGAAAGACCAGCCCCACCAGTGCCGTAGCGCAAAGCAATCGAGCTATCCGTTTGGGCAGAGTGGCGAGACATTGATTCGGCCGGCCGGGCAAACCCTTCTGAGTCGCCGCGGCATCACGAAGAACTTCCTCAGAACATGCCTTGGCTGAACCGTCGTCGGCCGATGCGCACGACAATACGGCAACGCGCTCTGTGAACAAAGCCATGCACTTACCCCCCATTTTACGGGGGCGCGCCTCAATGCCTGCTTGAGTCCGACGCCACCGCTATGCTCTGCTCATGCAATTGCAATAAGGATGCCGGCACTGTGCAATAAGGTTCAATGCATTAAAACAGGGCATCCGTATTCCCACTTGCGGAGCTCTGACTCAATTAGAATACATTAACTTATGCCGGATGAAACCAAAAATTTACGTGGGGAACACTGACCAAAGCCACCGACGTTTCATAGTCATCATATGATGACTATCTGCCGTTTCGCGGCCGAAATCGCAGAACAAAGCGATTGGACCGCCCGATTTCGTGATACTCGACCCGCTGGCCATGGCATCGACGCGCAAACGCCCTATATCAAAGGACAGAGTTTTTGCGCGGGAATGAACGGATGTCGGCACTTCGGCCATCAACGATCTTCACAGTGGCAATGCTGGCCACGGCAGTGCTGGCGGGCGTTTGCCTGCCGGCTTCCGCGCAAGCGCTCAATCCCGCTACCGGCAACAATGCGCTGATCCGGCAGAACGACCTGCAAATCCTGCAAAACAGGATACAGCGGCAGCAATATCAACAGCAACAGCAGCAGAATCGCGCCCAGGACCGCCAGATCTTTCAGCAACCGCCACCGGTCGTGCAGCAGCTCAAGCCAAGCTGCCAGACCCAGATAATCGGCACCACCGCCGTGAGCAATTGCCGCTGACATCAAGGCCTTTTTCGTTTATTTAGCCGACTTATGTATTTCGAGTGTCGTTGGCACATGCGAAAGTTTTGGTTTTGCAACGACGCCTTGTCGCGCTATGCGGCATTGCATCGACTGGATTGACGAATGGCAGCCACCAAGAAAAAGGCCGTACGCAAGGCAAAGAAGGGCGAGAGAATCCGCCAGGTGGCGGCTATTCCCTTCCGGCTGACCGCGCGTGGCGATATCGAGGTGATGCTGGTCACGTCGCGTACCACCAGGCGCTTCATCGTCCCCAAGGGCTGGCCGATGAAGGGCAAGAGCGGACGCAAGGCGGCCACCATCGAGGCGCAGGAGGAAGCCGGCGTGCTCGGCAAGACGCTGAAGCAGCCGGCGGGCACCTATTCCTACTGGAAGCGGCTGGCCAATCGCTTTGTCCGCGTCGACGTCATCGTCTACCTGCTCGAGGTGAGCGAGGAACTGGCCGACTGGCAGGAAGCCAAACGACGCCAGCGGGCCTGGCTGGCGCCAGCCGATGCGGCCATGCTCATCGACGAGCCGGATCTTTCAACGTTGGTGAAGACGCTGAAGATCCCTGTGCAGGTGGACCAGGCGTAGAGCCTCACTCGCCGGGGTCATCGCTTTCGGGAAACGGCCGCACCGGCGTGCCGGTATAGGCCCACAGCCACTCGCGCGGCAGCGGCCCCTTGTTTCGCTCGGCCTGCTGCGACTGCTCCCAGGCATGCGCCAGGATGCCGACCGAGCGCGACAGCACGAAAAGCCCTCGCGTCAGCGGCGGCGGAAAACCGAGTTCGCCATAGATGACGGCGGTGGCGCCATCGATGTTGAGGGGTATTTTTTTCCCCTTGCGGCGTTCGACATCCGCCTCGACCGCTTCGGCGATATCGGCGAAACGCCCATTGACGGCACCGCGTGCGGCAAATTCGCGGGTCAGTTCCAGCAAGCGCGGCGCGCGCGGGTCGACGGGATGGAAGCGATGCCCGAGCCCCGGCACATAGCCCTTCTCCTCGGCGAAGAACCGGTCGAGCCGCGCCGAGACCGCCTCATTCAGCGTCATCCCGGCATCGATCGCCACGGCAATGTCACCATAGAAGGAAAGCGCCTGCTCGCCGGCGCCTCCATGCACGTCGCCGAGAACGTTGATGGCTGAGGCCATGGCGCTGTTGATACCGACGCCGCAGGTTGCAGCCATGCGCGCGATGGCAATCGATGGCGCCTGCGGTCCATGGTCGACGGCGGCAGCCAAGGCAATGCCGAGCAATTCTGCCTGGTCCTCGCTGGGCAGTTCGCCGCGCAGCATCAGCCAGATGACAGCCGGAAAGCTGACGCGGCCGATCAGATCCTGGATCTCGTAGCCGCGCAGCCGGATGACACCAGGCCGCATCTCGATGATATCGGTCTGCCACCATTCCTCGCCGCGCTCACGGCCCGTCTTCTTCTCCGTGCCGCTCATGCGCGTGCCTTTGTCCTGGCGTGGGGCGGCAGGTCGGCGAACACCTCGCTCATATGTTCGCCGAGCGCCGGCGGCGGCTTTGTCGGCAAGGGCGCCTCGCCATCGACCATGAAGCCGCCGCGCAAAACGGTCAGCGGCTTGTCCATGCCAGCCACATCGTCGAAATGCGCGGTCACCTGGCGCTCGAGGACTTGGGGCTCGGCCAGCACTTGCGGGATCGTCAGCACCCTGCCGGCAGGCACGCCGGCGCGATTGAGCGTCTCTTCCCAGGCCGCCGCCGAGGCGCCCGCCAGGGCGTCCTCGATCTCGACTTTAAGCGCCGCACGGTTGCGCTTGCGCGTCTCGCGCTCTGCATAGCGGATATCGGAAGCCAATTCCGGCCGGCCGATCAGCCGGCACAGCGCCACGAACTGCTCCTGCTTGTTGGCGGCGATGTTGATGAGCCCGTCGCCGGTGCGAAACGCACCGGAGGGTGCCGCCGTCATGTTCTCGTTGCCCATCGGCATGGGGTCGATACCTGCGGTCAGATAGTTGGAAACCGGCCAGCCAAGTGCGGAAAGTGTGCATTCGAGCATCGAGACGTCGAGAAAGGCACCCTCGCCGCTCGTCTTCTGCCGCACCAGCGCCGAGGCGATGGCGAACGCGCCGACCAGTCCGCCAAGCGTATCGGCGACGGGATAGCCGACCCGCAGCGGCGCCGTTTCCGGTGTGCCGGTGATGCTCATGATCCCAGACAGGCCCTGGATGATCTGGTCATAGGCAGGATTATCGCGCATTGGCCCGGTCTGGCCGAAACCCGATATCGCGCAATAGACGAGGCCCGGACGGACCGTCTTCAGTGCCTCGTAGCCAAGCCCCAGCCGATCCATCACGCCGGGGCGGAAATTCTCCACCAGTGCGTCGGCGCTGGCCACCAGATCGAAAAAGCGCTCGCGATCGGCTTGCTTCTTGAGGTCGAGCACAACCGACCGTTTGCCGGCGTTCTGAGCCAGGAACGAGGCGCCCATGCCGGCGCTGTTCAGCTTCGGCGAGCCGCCGAGCTGGCGGGCGAGGTCGCCGCCTTGCGGCGCCTCGACCTTGATCACGTCGGCGCCCAGCAGCGCCAGCTGATAGGCACAGTAGGGACCGGCCAGGACATTGGTCAGGTCGAGGACGCGAATACCGGAAAGCAGTTCTGTCATGGCGTCATGGATCGATCAGGCATCGCCGGGCACATGCTCCGGTCCGCGCCGACGACGATGCTCGATGAAGGCCCAGATATGCGGGCCGGCGAGGCCGATGAAGGCGAGCGTCAGCAGTGTCAGCGACAGTTTGTGGGTGTAGAACACGGACCAGTCGCCATTCGAGATGGTCATCGCCCGGCGGAACTGGGTTTCGGCGAGCGGCCCAAGGATCATGCCGATGATGACAGGCGCGGTCGGAAAATCGAACCGCCGCATCAGGAAACCGGCGGCCCCCAGCAGATAGAGGATGACGAGGTCGATGGGCGATTGCGAAATGCCATAGGTGCCGACCGTGGCGAACACCAGGATGCCGGCATAGAGCTGCGGCGCCGGGATTTTCAGCAGCCGCACCCACAGCCCGATCAGCGGCAGGTTGAGGATGACCAGGATGACGTTGGCGATGAACAGGCTGGCGATCAGCCCCCAGACGAGGTCGCCCTGGGTCGTCAAAAGCAGTGGTCCGGGATTGATGCCGTAGCTCTGGAACGCCGACAGCATGATCGCCGCCGTCGCCGAGGTCGGCAGGCCAAGCGTCAGCATCGGCACCAGCACGCCGGCTGCGGACGCATTGTTGGCGGCCTCGGGGCCGGCAACGCCTTCGATGGCGCCGACCGTGCCGAACTCCTGCTTGTGCTTCGACAGCTTCTTTTCGATGGCATAGGACAGGAAAGTCGGGATTTCGGCGCCGCCCGCCGGCATGGCGCCGATCGGGAAGCCGATCGCGGCGCCGCGCAGCCAGGGTTTCCACGAACGTCCCCACTCGGCCGCCGTCATGTAGAGCGAGCCCTTCAGCGGCACGATCTCGTCCTTGCCGGCATAGCGGCGCGAGGCCATGTACAGCGTCTCGCCGACGGCAAACAGGCCAACGGCGGCGATGATGACGTCGACGCCGTCGAGCAGTTCGGTCATGCCGAAGGTGAAGCGCGGCTGGCCGGTCTGCAGGTCGACGCCGATCATGCCGATGACGAAGCCTGCGAACAGGCTGGTCAGGCCGCGAACGGAAGACGAGCCGAGCACCGCCGAGACGGTGATGAAGGCCAGCACCATCAGCGAGAAATATTCGGCCGGGCCGAAGGCCAGCGCGAATTTGACCACCACCGGCGCCAGGAAAGCGACGCCCATCGTGCCGATCGTGCCGGCGACGAACGAGCCGATCGCCGAGGTGGCGAGGGCTGCACCGCCGCGGCCGGAACGCGCCATCCTGTTGCCTTCCAGCGCGGTGACGATGGTGGCGCTTTCGCCGGGCGTGTTGAGCAGGATCGACGTCGTCGAGCCGCCGTACATGGCGCCGTAATAGATGCCGGCAAACAGGATGAAGGATGCCTCCGGCGCCACCTGATAGGTGATCGGCAAAAGCAGCGCGATGGTCAGCGCCGGCCCAAGACCGGGCAGCACACCGATGGCGGTACCAAGCGTGGTGCCGAGCAGGCACCACAGAAGGTTGACCGGGGTGAAGGCGACCGAGAAGCCATGTGCCAGATGTCCGAGCGTTTCCATGGCGTCAGCCCCTCAACATGGTGATGAACGCATCGATGACCGTGTTCAGCTGGTTCTCGATGAAACCGGCACCGATGTTGACGCCGAGCGCCCTGGCGAAGCCGAAATAGGCGGCCAGCGCCAGGATAAGGCCGAGCACGACGTCCCGCAGCGTACGCTTGCTGCCGAAGCCGTAGCAGACGAGCACGAACATGATGACGGATGCCGCCGTGAAGCCGAGCGGTTGGATGAGCAGCAGATTGGCGATCAGGCCGATAACGACGAAGCCCATTGCCTTCCAGTCGGTCGGCGTCTCCTTTTCCTCCTCCGGCTGCCAGCCGCCGCGAAGCGCGGCAAGGATGAGCAACAGCGAAAGTACCACCAGGCCAACCATGGTAAGGTAGGGAAAGACGGTCGGGCCGACCTTGGAGTAGAGCGGCGACACCGGGATCGCCAGCGTCTGCCAGGCAACGGCGCCGGCGCAGGCCAGGAGCCCGATGCCTATCAACAATTCCGGCACGGCAAGCCGCGACGGCGCCGGCTGCTGGTCGCTGGTGCTCATGATTGTCCTCCCCAGGAGAGCTGGCCAAGTATGGTTGGCGAAAATGCCCGGCGCCGCATGCTTGCTCCCCACCGCAGGGTCATGCCGGCTTGCATTTCATGCGAGAAGGGGCGACCTGCGCCGCCCCTATGACGATGGATCAGGCGAGCCCGAGATCCTTCAGGATCGCCTCGATGCGGGCTGAATCCTCGGTGACGAACTTCGCATAGTCGTCGCCGGTGAGCAGGATCGGCGTCCAGTTGCGGTTCTTGCATTCGGTCGCCCACGCGTCGCTCTTGGCCATGGTCTCGATCAGGGTGATCATCGCTGCCTTGTCGGCGTCGGAAATACCCGGCGGTGCGAAGACGCCGCGCCAGTTGAACAGTTCGACATCGATGCCGGCCTCCTTCAGCGTCGGCGCATCGATGCCGTCCTGGCGCTTGTCTGCCGAGATGGCGAGCAGCCGCAGCGCGCCCGCCTTGACCTGCTCGGAAAACTCGCCAAAGCCGGAGATGCCGGCCGCGACCTGGTTGCCGAGCAGCGCCGACAACGCCTCACCGCCGCCGGCGAACGGCACGTAGGACAGGTTTGTCGCCGGCACGCCGACAGTCTTGGCAATCAGGCCGAACAGGATGTGATCGGAACCGCCTGCGGAGCCGCCGGCGACAGGAACCTTTGTCGGATCGGCCTTGAGCGCGGCGACGAAATCAGCGGCCGTCTTGAACGGCGACTCCGCCGGCACGACCAAGGCTTCGAACTCGCCGGTAAGGCGGGCGATCGGGGTGACCTGCGTCAGATTGTTGGCGGCCTTGTTGGCAATGATGGCGCCAACCATGACCATGCCGGCAACCATCAGGGAATTGCCTTTGCCGTTCCACTGGCTGATGAATTGCGGCAGCCCGACAGTCCCGCCGGCGCCGCCGACATTGGTGATCTGCGAACCCGAGATGAGCTTTTCACTGCGCAGCACCTGGTCGATCGTGCGCGCCGTCTGGTCCCAGCCACCACCCGGTGCGGCAGGCACGAAGAGCTGTATCTGGGGCGCGCCTTCGGCCAAAGCGGGAGAAAGATGCGACGTCATCAGCCCGGCACCCACGGCTGCGGTGCTCATCAAAAATCTGCGTCTGTCCAGCATGGGATTCCTCCAAATCACGACACCTCCTCCGGTGCCCGCCAAAACGCGCCTGCATCCAGACCCGTCATCGATTTCAAGCAGATGTTACGGAGTTCTGTCAACGGAAACGATATTCTACTGGACAGAACGATTTGGCGGCGCGACACAGTCGCGTCGCTCGGCTTTCTTCAAACTGGAACCGCCATGGATTCGCCAAGCAAATCGGCAGATGCGGAAATCGACCGCGCCGAAGGTGTTGCAGCACTCGATCGGGCGATTGCCATCCTCGATGCCTTCAGCACGGAGGACCGGTCGCTCAGCCTAGCCGAAATCGCGGCGCGCACCGGCCTCTACAAGAGCACCATCCTGCGGCTTGCGAATTCCCTTTTGCGCGGACGATTGCTCGAGCGCCTCGACAATGGGCGCTACCGCGTCGGACCCGCGACGTTTCGGCTCGGTGCGCTCTACCAGCGTTCGGTCGTGGCGGTCGACATCCTGCTGCCGATCATGCGCGATCTTTCCGAGCGAAGCTGGGAAAGCGTTGCCTTCTACGTTCGCTCGGGCGATGTCCGCACCTGTCTTTACCGCGTCGAATCCAAGCACCCGATCCGCTACACGATACGCGAAGGCGACGTATTGCCTTTGCTGCTCGGCTCGGGCGGCCGCGTGCTCGCAGCGTTTTCGGGCCAGCAGGGCGAACCCTACGAGACCATCCGCAAGACCTGCAACTGTCTCGCCGTCGGCGACCGCGACCCCGAGACCGGGGGCGTGTCGGCGCCGGTATTCGGGCCGGGGGGCGTCCTGCTCGGCGCCTTGACCCTGGCTGGACCAAGCACGCGCGTCGACGCGGCCTTTCTGCAGCGCATGAAGCGTCCGCTGCTCGAGGCAGCGGCCCGCGCCACCCGCGCCTTCGGCGAGGACGCCTCAATGCTCGAGCAGGCAAGCCTGGCAGCGGACGCCCTGCCGTAGAATGCGGCCTGATTGGAAGGCTCGCCCAGTTCAACTTGACCAGAACCACACGGCGGTTCTTGGCGCGGCCCGCCTCGTCATCGTTGCTGGCGACAGGTGCCATCATGCCGGCGCCTGCAGCGGTCAATCGCGCCGCTCAGGTCACCGCGCCAGCAGGATGGTCGGAGCGTCGTGATAGGTGGTCTTTACCACTTCCCGGTAACCGCACTTGGCAGCCACCCTCAGCGAAGCGCCATTCTCCGGATCGATGATACAGACGGTCTTCTCGCGCCCGAAAATCACTTCGCCCCATGCCAGGACGCGGCCAACCACCTCGGTGGCGAAGCCCGCCCCGTGCACGGCCGGAACCAGCGCCCACCCGGCCTCGGGAATGCCTTCGATCGATGGTTCCATGTCGCGCTTCAGATCGTGAAACCCGGCCTCGCCGATGAAGCGCCCGGTCGCCTTCTCCTCGATCGCCCAGAAGCCATAGCCAAGCAACGACCACAGGCCGGCGTGACGCAGGAAGCGCATCCAGCTTTCTTCGCGCGTGCGCGGCTTGCCGCCGATGAAGCGGGTGACGACGGGATCGGTCCACATCGCGGCATAGGTGTCGAAATCATCCAGCCGGTGTGCCCGCAGGATGGTTCGCTTCGTTTCGATGACAGGAGCACTGGTCGCTTGCGGATTGTTCATGGGATCTGCCTCGCACGGATCGCCAGCGCTTAGCAAATCGCCGGTGCTGCGCAAGGGGCCAGGGCAACACGGCCCATCATCCAGGCGCCGCTATGGGAATTTTGCGCGACGATGTTATTTTTCACCGCAGGCTGATTCAACACCTGCCAGCCCGACCTTTTTTCAGGCGCGCATTGGTGGCGTCAAACCCAGGGAAAAGAGCATGGATACCACCGATCTTGTGCTTGCGATCTTCCATCATCTGCTGGTGTTTTCGCTGGCGGGGATCATCGGCGCCGAATTCGTCCTGATCCGCGGCGACCTGGGTGCTGCGACGCTCAAGAGGCTCGCCGGCATCGACCGCCATTACGGCGTCATCGCCGCGCTGATCATCGTCGTCGGCATCGGCCGCGTCTTCTATGGCCTCAAGGGCTGGGAATTCTACGTCTACAACTGGGTGTTCTGGGCCAAGATAGCGGCGTTCGGCGCTGTCGGCCTGCTGTCGATCATCCCGACCGTCCGCTTCATATCCTGGAACAGGCAGGCGAGCGGCAATGCCTCGTTCCAGGTGCCGGCGACCGAACTTGCGTCCGTGAAGACCTATATCCGCGCCGAAGCTTTCATCTTCCTGCTCATCCCGGTCTTCGCCGCGGCGATGGCGCGCGGCTACGGCTACTAGGGTGGCGATCACCCTCCGACATTATCCACCCATCGAGTGCGGATGTTTGCGGATATCGGCAGTTTGCCGCCCAGTTGCTATTTGCTAGCTTGCCCTAGTTGTTGCTTCATGCGCAGCCGGTGTTGAGAGGAGATCCGCGCGGCGTTGGAGATTCATATCCCGGGAGGAGATCACGATGAGAAGATTTGTCGCCGCTCTGGCTGCTGCCGCGGCCGTCACGCTTTATGGGTTCGCGGCCAGCGCGCAGACCTATCCTGAACGAACCATCACCGTTGTGGTACCGTTTGCCGCCGGCGGTCCGACCGACACGGTCACGCGCCTCGTCGCCGAAGCGATGTCGAAGGATCTCGGCCAGCAGGTCATCGTCGAGAATGTCGGCGGCGCCGGCGGAACGCTGGGTGCCGGCCGCGTCGCCAACGCCGAGCCTGACGGCTATACGCTGCTGCTCCATCATATCGGCATGGCGACAAGTGCGACGCTGTACAGAAAGCTCGCCTACGACACGCTGAACGCCTTCGAATATGTCGGCCTCGTCACCGAGGTGCCGATGACCATCGTCGGCCGCAAGGACCTGGAGCCGACCGATCTCAAGGGGTTGGTGGAGTACGCCAAGGCCAACAAGGATTCCATAACCGTCGCCAATGCCGGCATCGGTGCGGCCTCGCATCTGTGCGGCATGCTGTTCATGAGCGCCATCAAGACGCCGCTGGTCACCGTGCCCTACAAGGGCACCGGCCCGGCCATGACCGATCTCCTCGGCGGTCAGGTCGACATCATGTGCGACCAGACGACCAACACCACCAAGCAGATCCAGGGCGGCACCATCAAGGCCTATGCCGTCACCTCGCCGGAGCGCCTCGATGTGCTGAAAGACGTCCCGACGACGGTGGAAGGCGGCCTTCCCGAAGTGCAGGTCGGCATCTGGCACGGTCTCTATGCACCCAAGGGCACACCGGCCGGGATCACCGAACGCCTGTCGAAATCGCTTCAGGTCGCGCTGAAGGACCAGAACGTCGCGGCCCGCTTCGCCGAACTCGGCACCAAGCCATCGCCCGAGGCCGATGCGACGCCCGCCGCACTGAAGGCCAAGCTGGAAAGTGAGATCGCGCGCTGGAAGCCGATCATCGAAGCCGCCGGCCAGTATGCCGACTGAGGTTTGAACAGGGGCGCCACCGGCGCCCCTGTTCGCTCGGCATCCGCTACGCACCGCGGCTTGGGAGAACCATCATGAAACCTTTCGCGATCGACAGGGCCAACGGCCTGTGCGCCGCCCTGTTCATCGGTTTCGGCGCATGGTTCGCGCTGCAATCGCTCGGCCTCGAAATCGGCACCGCGTTGCGCATGGGGCCAGGCTATTTTCCGCTGGTCCTGGCGATCGTGCTGGTCCTGCTTGGCGCCGTCATTCTCGTCCAGGCTGTACGCGTCGAGGGCGAAGCGGTCGGGCATATTGCGTGGCGCGGCATGCTGCTCATCCTGCCTGCTCCGATCTTCTTCGGCCTGACGGTGCGCGGCCTCGGATTCATCCCGTCGATCTTCCTGACGGCGCTGATCGCGTCGTTTGCCAGCCGCTGCATGAAGCCGTTGACCGCGCTCGTGCTGTCGGCCGGCCTGACATTGTTTGCATTCCTTGTCTTCAGCTACGCGCTCGGCCTGCCGTTCCGCCGCTTCGGCCCGTGGCTGGCCCCGTGGTTGGTGTCGTAAGGCGATGAGCATGGATCTGCTCGACAACCTTGCGCTCGGCTTTTCGACGGCGACGTCGCTGACCAACCTCGGTTTCTGCCTGATCGGCGTCCTTCTCGGCACGCTGATCGGCGTCCTGCCCGGCATCGGCGCCACCGCGACCATCGCCATGCTTTTGCCCATCACCTTCCAGATCGGCGACCCGGTTTCCTCCCTCATCATGCTCGCCGGCATCTATTACGGTGCGCAATATGGCGGCTCGACCACCGCCATTCTCATCAACATGCCCGGCGAATCCTCGTCCGCCGTCACCGCGATCGACGGCTACCAGATGGCCAGGAACGGCCGCGCCGGGGCGGCCCTCGCGATCGCGGCCATCGGCTCGTTCTTTGCCGGCACCGTTTCGACGTTCCTCGTCGCCATCTTTGCCCCGCCGCTGACGGCGATCGCGCTGAAATTCGGCGCGGCCGAGTATTTTTCGCTGATGATCGTCGGCCTGGTTTCGTCCGTCGCGCTCGCCCACGGCTCGATCGTCAAGGCGCTGGCCATGGTCGTGCTCGGCCTGCTGCTCGGCGTTGTCGGCACCGACATTTACACCGGCACGCCGCGCTTCACGCTTGGAATCCGGGAATATGCCGACGGGTTGAATTTCGTTGCGGTGGCGGTCGGTGTCTTTGGCATCGCCGAGATCCTGCGCAACCTCGAAAACGAGGATGAGCGCTCCGTGATGATCCGCAAGGTCACCGGCCTTATGCCGACCCGCGAGGACTTTCGGCGCATGGCAGCGCCCATCGTGCGCGGAACGATCATCGGTTCAGCGCTCGGCATCCTGCCGGGAGGCGGCGCGATCCTGGCAGCCTTTGCCTCCTACACGGTCGAAAAACGCGTCTCGAAAAACCCGAAGGAGTTCGGCAAGGGCGCCATCGAAGGCGTCGCCGGACCGGAATCGGCAAACAATGCCGGTGCGCAGACTTCCTTCATCCCGATGCTGACGCTGGGCATTCCGGCCAACCCTGTCATGGCGCTGATGATCGGCGCCATGATCATCCAGGGCATCGTGCCCGGCCCCAATGTCGCGACCGAACAGCCGGCGCTGTTCTGGGGCATCATCGCCTCGATGTGGATCGGCAATCTGATGCTGATCATCCTCAACCTGCCGCTGATCGGGCTTTGGGTGAAGCTGCTGACGATCCCCTATTACGTGCTTTTCCCGATCATCATGGCGTTCTGCTCGATCGGCGTCTACAGCGTCAACAGCAACGTCTATGATCTCTACGCCGTCGCCTTCTTCGGCTTCCTCGGCTACCTCCTGACCAAGCTGCGCTGCGAACCGGCACCGCTGCTGCTCGGCTTCGTGCTCGGCCCGCTGCTCGAGGAAAATCTGCGCCGCGCCATGATTCTCTCGCGCGGCGACCCGAGCACCTTCGTGACCAGACCGATCAGCGCCGGCCTGCTGCTCATAGCGCTCGCCGTGCTCGCCGTCGTCTTCCTGCCGGCGGTCAAGAAAAAGCGCGAAGAGGTGTTTGTGGAGGAGAGTTGAATTACGCCGCCGTTCCGCCTCGGTCCTGAACCTCTTCGACCGGGTCGAGCGGTGCGATCGGCACCAGCGGTGCCGGCACATCGGTCGTCTTGACCTCGGCCTTGCAGATGTCGGCGATGACGCAGGCCGGGCAATCCGGCTTGCGCGCCTTGCAGACGTAGCGGCCATGCAGGATCAGCCAGTGATGTGCATGGCGCATATATTCGTCCGGAATGATCTTCAACAATCCCTGCTCGACCTGTTCCGGCGTCTTGCCGGGCGCTAATCCGAGCCGGTTGCCTATGCGAAGAATGTGCGTGTCGACCGCCATCGTGTGCTGGCCGAAGGCCATGTTGAGCACGACATTGGCGGTCTTGCGCCCGACCCCGGGCAGCTTGACCAATTCATCTCGATTATCGGGTACCTCGCCGCCATGGTCGCGGATCAGCGCCTGCGACAGCGCAATCAAATTCTTCGCCTTGTTGCGCCACAGCCCGATGGTGCGGATATATTCGCCGACCCTTGCTTCCCCCAGCGCCAGCATCTTGTGCGGCGTATCGGCGGCCCTGAACAGCGCCCGCGTCGCCTTGTTGACGCCTACATCCGTCGCTTGCGCCGACAGCACCACCGCGACCAGCAGCGTGAAGGCGTTGACATGTTCGAGCTCGCCCTTCGGCTCGGGCCGCTGGACGGAAAAGCGCCGGAATATCTCTTTCACTTCGGCCGGGCTGTAGCGTAACGCGCTTCGCGCCGGCCGCGGGCGCGGCTTTGCGTTCGAACCATCGCGTCGTGCGGGCAACGGCTCTTTTTTGGACAGGGAAGAATCTTTGGACTTGGGGCTTGCCATTTCCCTCCTATAATATCCCCTCATGAGCGACACAAACGCCTCGTTTCAGGCCGACGAGCCATTCTTTCAGGCGCTACTGACCCCGCACCGGTCTCTGGGCCGGACAGGCTTCTTCGTCCTGATGGGCGCGCTGCTGTTCGGCTGGCTGGTGACAGGCGCGTTTTTCCTGTCGCGCGGCGCCTGGCCGGTGTTCGGCTTCTTCGGCCTCGACGTGGCCGCCGTCTACATCGCCTTTCGCATCAACTATCGTGCCGCTCGCGCACGCGAAGAAGTCTCGGTTTCGCGCACCAGCCTCGACATCCGCAAGACAGCCCCCTCGGGGAAATCGGAAGCGCATCGCTTCAATCCGTTCTGGGCGCGGTTTTCGGTGGCCCGTCACGCCGAGATCGGCATCACAGGCATGACGGTGCAAGGTGAAGGCCAGAACGTGCCGATCGGATCGTTCCTGGACCCCGATTCCCGCGAGAGTTTTGCCACCGCCTTTTCGCGCGCGCTGGCGGCCGCCAAGGCACGCTGAGCCAGCCGCGAGCGATTCCAGGGCTCGAATCCGGTGCCTATCCGGGTATGCGCCGCAAGAAGGCAAGTTTCGGGTGGCGATCGACGCCCCGAGGGGCGATATTCCGGCCCAAGGAGACAGTTCCATGAGCACACACACCGCAGTCCTCAAAAAGGACATCACGCCTGAGGGCAGCGATTATGAGATCGTGCGCCGTGCCATCGAGAAGATCAGTCTCGACTATCGTGATCAGCCTTCCCTCGAAGAGCTGGCCGAGGAGGTCGGCGAGACGCCGACCGGCCTGCAAAAACTCTTTACCCGCTGGGCCGGCCTGTCGCCCAAGGCCTTCCTGCAGGCGGTGACACTGGACCATGCGCGCAGGCTGCTCGATTCCGGCATGCCGCTGCTCGAGACCTCATTCGAACTGGGCATGTCCGGCCCCGGCCGGCTGCATGACCTGTTCGTCACGCACGAGGCGATGTCGCCGGGCGACTACAAGACACGCGGCGCCGGGCTCACCATCCGCTACGGCTTCCATTCCTCGCCGTTCGGTACCGCCCTGATCATGGCCACCGAGCGCGGGCTCGCCGGCCTCGCCTTCAGCGACCCCGGCGAGGAACGCGCCGCCTTCGCCGACATGTCCAGCCGCTGGCCGAACGCCATCTACGTCGAGGACATGACTGCCACCGGCCCCTATGCCGCCCGTATCTTCGACCCGACGCTGTGGCGCCCCGACCAGCCGCTGCATGTCGTCATGATCGGCACCGACTTCCAGGTTCGCGTCTGGGAGGCGCTGCTCAAGATCCCGATGGGCAAGGCCCGCACCTATTCCTCGATTGCGGCCAGCATCGGCGCCCCGTCCGCCAGCCGTGCGGTCGGTGCGGCCAACGGCGCCAATCCGCTCTCTTTCGTGGTGCCTTGTCACCGCGCCATCGGCAAATCAGGCGACCTCACCGGTTATCATTGGGGCCTGACCCGCAAGCGCGCCATTCTGGGTTGGGAAGCCGGGCAGGTATCGTAATATCGATTTTTCTCGATATTGCGAAGAAAAACATGGTTCTATCGGCGCTATCAAGTATAAGCGCTATTTACGCTGTGGTTCCGCTTTTGCAACCGAGGGCAACCTCCGGTTCCTGTAGTTGTTATTTTTGAGGCGTTATTTTAGGTAACTCTAAATTAACCACGATAAAGTGATGATGCTCTCATATTAATCCGGACGATCCGGCTTGATAGGAGGTCTCGATGACATTGTTTCGCGCCGCCTGCGGCGCAGCTCTGCTGGTTGCCAGCGTCGACGAGGCCGCGTTGGCCACGACGCAGAATGTCATCTTCAACGGCACGATCGCGCCCACCTGCACGCTGGTCGTTGCCACCAACGGTACGATGACGGCCAGTCCCGATCTCCAGTCCCTGAGCTCCCACAACAGCGGCGGCTCGGCTGGAACCGTGACGCTGACGACGACCGGAGGTGTGTCGCTGAGCGTCGACCCGGTCACCACCATGACGGTGCCATCCGCCGACAGCACGTCGACGACCTGGACACCCACCTACTCCGCCGCCGGCGCGCATTCCATCGTCGAGACCGGCTCGACAACCAGCATCACCACCCCCGGCGCAGATCTCGTCTCGGTTCACCTTGCCGGAACCAAGGGCGGCAGCAATCGCTTCGCCAACGGCAATTATCAGGCAACGGTAACGCTGCGCTGCGAATGACGCGAGCGAAGGAGGGGTCGTGAAACATGCTCGAATCCTGGCGACGGCGTTGGCCGTCGGATTGGCGCCCGTTGCCGCCAAGGCTCAGTCGATGTCGCCGATGCGTGGCGAGATCAACAGCTTCACCGACGTCTTTGCGGTTCGCGTCTTCCCCGCCAATCCCTACGACCGCAACATCCGGGTCGAAATTCACGTCTACGATCAGGATTTCCAGCCGGTAGATGCCAGGGTCTCTCCAAATGTCTTCCAACTGGCCTCCCAGGCCTCCCGTTCTGTCCTTGTGGTTGTGCCTTTCGGCGGCGCTGCCGAGCGTAAAGTGCGTATCTGTACCGAAAGCATCCCCTTTCCCAATCAACAGACGCAGATAAGGGCACAGATATGCGGAAAGTTTTTTGGGCGCCGCAAGTCCTGACACTGGCGCTCGCGGCTGTTTGGGCGGGTGCCTCGCCGGCCGGGGCCGAGGACGTCTACAACCTCAACCAGAACGAAAGCGGCTTCAACCTGCCCGGCGTCACCTTGCCCCAGGGCCAGGACGAGGTCCATGCCGCGGATGGCACCACTTGCCGTTCCGCCGTCTCCGGCTCCGGCGCCTATGTCGATCTCGGCGTCATCAGAGGCAACAGCCAGTCCGACAATGATGTCGCCACTTACGGCCGCGTGGTGATCCCCATCGGGCGTACGCCCAAGCGCGTCGATTGCAGCCGTCTCTACGAGCTTGAGGTCGAGCGCCTTCAGCTGGAGCTGAAGCTCCTCAAAATGGGCCTCGGCACCGACGGCCAGACGGCGAGTATTGCCGCCACCGCTCCCGCGACCGCATCACCGGGGTGGGCCAACGAAGGCTGGAGCATCAGAACCGGAAATGGCGATGGCAAGAAAAAGAAGAAGCAGTAGCCGCGCGCTGTTTGCGATGGCGGCACTTGCCGGTTCCTGCCTTCCGATGCAGGCGGCGATCATCGGCACCTGCACCATCATGGTCGGGGCGTCCGGAACGATGAAGGCCAGTCCCGCCATCAGCATACTGGGCTCCAAACAGGCAGGCGGATCGAGCGCCAGCGCCACCGTGGTGGCAAGCTCCCTGTTATGCTCAATACTCAACCTGCTTGACTGCTATTCGGTTTCGGCGCCGGCGCCTGCCGCATTCTCGTCCGCGCCGAGCGGCGGTGGCACCAACGTGACGTTCGCTTCGGTCTTCCGCCTCGATGGCTCGGGGGCCGATGTCAACGGAAGTGTGCCGCAGAGGGTTGCCAACGGCACCCACGCGATGCAGGTCGACCTCACCGCCACCAAGTCGAGCGGTATCTTTCCCGCCGGCAACTATCAGGGCACGGTCACCGTGCGCTGCGAATAAGGCCGCGACAACTCAAATCGGGCTGGACCATGCGCGTGGTCTGGCAAGCTGCGGCCTTACAGGTTAGCTTCCACGCAATCGGAACGATCTGCGTTCGCCCGGACGCACGAAGACGCTCCGGCATTTTGAATTTGCGTTGCCAGGAGGCCCTGCTTGATTATCGTCATCGGCTCGATCAACCTCGACCTTATCGCCAAGGTCGACCGCTTGCCGAGCCCCGGCGAGACGGTGGGCGGCTCGGCCTTCACCACCGCGCCCGGGGGCAAGGGCGCCAACCAGGCCCTGGCCGCCGCACGCGCCGGCGCCTCGGTGCGCATGGTCGGCGCCGTCGGCAGGGACAGCTTCGCCGCCGAGGCACTGGCATTGCTGCGCGACGGCAAGGTCGACCTGTCCGGCGTTGCCGAGACTCACGCCTCGACCGGCACGGCACTGATCATGGTCGCCGACGACGGCGAGAACATCATCGCCGTGGTGCCGGGCGCCAACGCTTCCGTGGTGCCCGGCGATCTCTCCAAGGCCTTTCTGAAAAAAGGCGACGTCGTGCTGCTGCAAAATGAGATTCCGCTGGCCACCGTCGATGCCGCCCTCGACCAGGCAAGGGCGGCCGGCGCCATCACGGTGCTCAACACAGCACCTTTCCAGGCGCAAGCAGCCGGCTTTCTCGGCAAGGCCGACTATGTCGTCGCCAACGAAACCGAGTTCGACCTGTATGGCGAAGCGCTGTCGCTGCAAGGCCGCGATCGGGCGGTGCACATGCGCGACTTTGCCGGAAAGACCGGCCGCACCGTCGTCGTCACGCTCGGCGGCGATGGCGTGATGGCGGCGACACCGACCGAGTTCCTGGCCGTTGCTGCGCGCAAGATCGTCCCCGTCGACACGGTCGGCGCCGGCGATACGTTCTGCGGCTATTTCGCCGCCAGCCTGTCGTCGGGCCTCACGCTCGAACAGGCGCTGGCGCGCGCCGGCGCGGCCGGCTCGCTGGCCTGCCTGAAACCTGGCGCCCAACCGGCGATCCCGCTCGCCAAAGACGTCGATCAGGCGCTGCAGGAAACCCATTAAAATGCTGCGTCCTCAAACAAAACATGCCGTGCCACCGGCAGGCGACATCTGCCGCCTGTCCGCAGTCGAACTCGCCGGCGCGATCCGGGAGAGGGAGCTTTGCGTGCGCGAGGTGGTGGCGGCATTCCTCGACCGCATCGAGGCGGTCAATCCGCTGGTCAACGCCATCGTCTCCTTGCGCGATCGCGCCGATATCCTGCGCGAAGCCGATGCGGCCGATGCCAGCCCAACGCGAGCCAAAACCAACCCGCTCTTCGGCCTGCCGATGGCCATCAAGGACCTCGCCTCGACCACGGGCCTCAGGACCTCTTTCGGCTCGCCGATCTTCGCCGATTTCGTGCCGCAGGAGGACGATTTCTTCGTCGAGCGCATCCGCAATGCCGGCGCCATTATCATCGGCAAGACCAACGTCCCCGAATTCGGGCTTGGTTCCAACACCTACAACGCCGTGTTCGGGCCGACGCTGAACGCCTTCGATCCGGCCCTGACCGCCGGAGGCTCGAGCGGCGGCGCGGCCGTTGCCCTGGCGCTCGACATGGTGCCCGTCGCCGATGGCAGCGACTTTGGCGGCTCGCTGCGCAACCCGGCCGCCTGGAACAATGTTTTTGGCTTCCGCCCGTCGCAAGGACTTGTTCCCGGCGGACCCGATTTCGAAGTCTTCCATGCGCAGATGGGCGTCGACGGGCCGATGGGCCGCAACGTCCGTGACATGGCACTGCTGCTCGATGTGCAGGCCGGTTACCACCCGCACGCGCCATTGTCCTACGAGAAACCCGGCTCGTTCCTCGAAGGGCTTGGAATACCCGCAACTGGTGGCCGCATCGCCTGGCTCGGTGATCTCGGCGGTCATCTGCCGGTTGAAACAGGCGTTCTCGGCCTGTGCGAGGCGGCACTTGGCCGCTTTGCGGAAGCGTCCTTCGCGACCGAGCCCCTGCTGCCGGATTTCGATTTCGAAGCGCTGTGGCAGGCCTTCGTGACGCTGCGCCAGGCCAGCAGCGGCTGCGCGCTCAAAACCCACTATGACGATCCCGCGAAGCGCCGCCTGCTCAAGCCGGAAGCCATCTGGGAAGTGGAGAACGCAACGCGGCTGACGGCGCCGCAGATCCGCGCCGCTTCGGTCATCCGCACGTCCTGGCATCGCACGCTGCTGTCGATCTTCGACCGCTATGATCTGATTGCGCTGCCGACAGCGCAGGTCTTCCCCTTCGACATCGATACGCATTGGCCGCGTGAGGTCGCCGGACGCACAATGGACAGCTATCACCGCTGGATGCAGGTTTCCGCCTTCGCGACCTTGGGCGGCTGCCCGGCGGCCAATGTGCCGGTCGGCTTCGACGATAGAGGGCGGCCGATGGGCATGCAGCTGATCGGCCGGCCACGCGGCGACCTTGCCGTGCTCAAGGCGGCGGCCGCCTATGAGGCAACACTGCCCTGGCCGGCCGGCGCCTGAATCGCACGCGTTGGCGTGCCGCGGCGCTTCGCGCACCGGCTTGCATCGCTATCGCCGCCATGCATTGATTATCCTCAGCCGCGCCGCCTCGGCGGTATTCCTGGGGAAAAAGCATGTCGCTCGAACTCTACGCCGCCTATGTCCTCGCTTGCATCGTCATTATCCTGGTGCCCGGTCCGACGGTCACGCTGATCATTGCCAACAGCATCCGCCATGGCTCGCGCGCCGGCCTCGCCAACGTCGCCGGCACGCAGGCCGGGCTTGCCGTGATGATCGCCATCGTCGGCATCGGCCTCAACACGCTGATCGCAGGCATGGGCCACTGGTTCGAGTGGGTACGACTGATCGGCGCGGCCTATCTGATCTGGATGGGTGTGCAGATGTTCCGCTCCAAGGGCACGTTGAATGCCGATGGAACAGCGAGAAAGCCGCGCGGCGGCTTCTTCCTGCAGGGCCTGCTGGTGGCGCTGAGCAACCCCAAGACGCTGATTTTCTTCGGCGCCTTCTTTCCGCAGTTCATTTCGCCGCAAGGCAACTACTCGCTGCAGATCGCCGTCATGGGTCTGACCGCCATGATCTTCGCCGCCTTCTCGGATTCGACTTACGCGCTGGCCGCCGGCCGCGCCGGGCGCCTGCTGTCGGCCGGCCGCATCAAACTCCTGTCGAGGATCAGCGGCAGCTTCATGGTCGGCGGCGGCCTGTGGCTGGCGTTTTCGCGGTCGAAGTAAAGGCGGCCGAGCCGGCGCCGCAAGGAGTTGCAGCACCCTGGAATGGCAACAGATTGAAAGTGTGCTGTCCCACCACCACATGAATCTGGCTTGAGGGATTCATGTCTGTCTTTTGGACTTGGGATGGTTTGAAGAGGAACGCGCCTGGCGTGATCCTCTTTATTGGTGCGTTTGCGGTTATGATCATGTTGGCGGCAAACAAATGGATCAACGACGCCAGCCCGATCCGATCGGTCGACACAGTCGAGGCAAACGTCGAAAGTGTCCGGTTGGACCATGGCCGCGGCATATATCTGGTTTCTATCGAGAACGGTTCGTCTGTCCTTATCGATGACGATCACCCGCATCTGATCGGCTCGCGCACAAACATCGAACGCGTCACGCGCGACAATGGCTTCGTCTTCTACCGATTCGTGAATTGAATCATGGCAACAGTATCTTCTCTCAGAAACCGCCTGCTTCTGTTTCAGGCAGAATACCGAGACGCAGTCATTGGTGTCGTATTCTTCTGCGCACTGCCCCTGGCGGCGCTGATCCCGATTGCGATGAACCAGGACAATCCGGTTGTGGCAACTCAGAGTGTGATGGGCACTATCGAGTATGTGAGGTTAATGCCCATCAATCCGAAGATGGCTGCCGGGCGCGGGCTGTATTACACATACGATGTCCGCCTTGATGGCAACAGCGCGGTGACATCCATCGATGATGAAGTGGGGATGCCGCACCTTGTCGGTTCGGTCATCCCCATCGAGCGGCAACATCATAAGCGCGGCGGAGACACCTATCGGTTTCTCAATGAGTGAAGACGCGTGCTCACAAGTTCAGTTCTGTTCTGACGGTCAGTTAAGCCGCCCCAGCCTCTCCACCAGCAAGGCGAAAAACGCATCATGGTCGATGTCGCGCATCACCATGGCGTTCTTCGGCCGTTTGGTGACGCCCCACCAGTCGATCACGGTCATGCCCATGGTCAGTTCCGAGGCGGTTTCCACGCTGACGTTGCAGTTGCGGCCCTTGAACAGGTCCGGCTTCAACAGATAGGCGATGACGCAAGGATCGTGCAGCGGGCCACCGTCGGTGCCGTATTTCTCTTCATCGAAGCGCTCGAAGAACTCCAACATCTCCGCGGTGGCGGTGCCGACCCTGGTGCCCAGCGCGCGGAAGGCCTGCGTGCGCTTGGCGGTGGTCAGCGCCTTGTGGGTGACGTCGAGAGGCATCATGACGATCGGAATGCCGGATTTGAGCACGACATCTGCGGCCTGCGGGTCGACATAGATGTTGAATTCGGCGGTCGGTGTGACATTGCCGCCTTCGAAGAAGCCGCCGCCCATCAGCACGATTTCCTTGATGCGCGGTGCGATGCGCGGCTCGCGGATCAGCGCCAGCGCAATGTTGGTGAGCGGGCCGAGCGCGCAAAGCGTGATCGTGCCGCTTTCTTCGCTCATCAGCGTCTCGACGATGAAATCGACCGCGTACTGGTCCTGCAGCTTCATCGTCGGTTCGGGCAATTGCGGACCGTTGAGGCCGGTCTTGCCATGCACTTCCTCGGCGGTGACCAGTTCGCGCGTCAGGGGCCGGATGGCACCGGCATAGACCTTGATGTCCGGGCGGCCGGCCAGCTCGCAGATCTTGCGGGCATTCTTTTCGGTAAGCTTCAGCGGCACGTTGCCGGCAACGGCTGATATGCCGACGATCTCCAGTTCGGAGCTGCCGAGCGCCAGCAATATGGCGACGGCATCATCCTGGCCGGGATCCGTGTCGATGATGATCTTGCGTGACTGGGGCATTTCAATTCCTTGTTTGGCGAGGTCGTGGACTTGCATCGATCCGATCGGAACATCCAAATGACGCCGAAGCGGCCGCGAGCTGCCAGGCCGAACCGCTCGACCGGGGAAGACAATCCCGACCCGCGCGCTTTTCCTTGCATCTGCTCGCCGTTTCAAGCGCCATGTCTGTCATTCCTGTGAGTCCACGGCCTGGTCTTTTTGGGCGGGTCTGTTGACGGCTTGAACTTGGTCGCGGGGCGGACCATATCAAGGCCATCGGGAAAAATGCCATCTGGGTTTTTCCACTTTATGTCGCTCTTGAGAGGACAGTGTAACATGAGCCGAATGACGCCCTTTTCCAGCCCGCTTCTGCTTGGTTTCGACGCCATGGAAAAGACCCTGGAACGCTTGGCGAAGTCCGGTGACAGCTACCCTCCCTACAACATCGAACGCCTCAGCGGCGCCGACGGCAAAACCGAAAGGTTGCGCATCACATTGGCGGTCGCCGGTTTCGCCGAAAGCGATCTCGATGTCACCACGGAGGAAAACCAGTTGGTCGTGCGCGGCCGTCAGACCGACGACACCGAGCGCGAATTTCTTCATCGCGGCATCGCCGCGCGCCAGTTCCAGCGCTGTTTCGTGCTGGCCGACGGCATGCGGGTGATCGCAGCGGAGTTGAAGAACGGCCTTTTGGCGATCGACCTCGATCGGCCGGAGTCCGAACGGCTGGTACGGAAAATAAACATATCGGTGAAAGACTGATCTTTACCGATGGCTCTCATGCGGGATGGCCTTGAGCGGCGTCCTCGCGCCAAGGAGGCTTTGAAATGACCAGAACTGAAACTATCACCATGACCAATGGCGAATTCGCTCATCTCGGCGAGGGCTCGGTCGCTTATCTCAGAAAGGTCTCGAGCGACGAATTGCTCGGCCGTTTCCCCAATCTCGGCGAAATCGCTCCCGGCATGGAACTGTGGGCGCTGTTTGCCGCCAATGGCCAGCCGATCCTGCTTTCCGACGCGCGTGACCGCGCACTGGCCGGTGCCATGGAAAACGACCTGACCACGGTCGCCATCCACTAAGACCCAGCGCGCCGCCCTGTTAGGCGCGACCAGCAGGCTCAAACGCATAGGGCCGCCCGTGGCGGCCCTTGAAGTTCGTCTCACCAGAAAAATCAGGCCGCGTGCGAGGCCTGGGTGTCCGATAAAAGCGCGTGGATAGCCGCGGCGTCGCGCGTACCCCTGATCTTGGCCACCGTGTCGGCGTCACGCAGCACTCGCGCGATGCGCGACAGTGCCTTGAGGTGATCGGCACCCGCCCCTTCCGGCGCCAGCAGCAGAAACACCAGATCGACGGGCTGATCGTCCAGCGATTCGAAATCGACAGGCGTCTCCAGCCGGGCGAAAACACCTGCGATGCGCTTCACGCCGGCCAGCTTGCCGTGCGGGATGGCGATGCCGTTGCCGACGCCGGTCGAACCCAGCCGCTCACGCTGCAGGATGGTGTCGAACACCTCCCGCTCCGGAATGCCGGAAATCGCCGCCGCCCGTTCGGACAGCAATTGCAGCAGCTGCTTCTTGGAGTTCGCCTTCAACGCCGGCAATATCGCCGGAACGTTGATAAGATCGCTCAGATCCATGCTTGAAAATCCCTTGTTCGCCTGCCGTCACCAGTCCTCACCCCTCGTGCGGCCGGCTCTTATCCCAGTGCGACCTCGTCGTCACCGTGCGACCCTTGTCGTCACCGTGCGACCGTTGTCGTCACGCTTGTGCGACCTTGGTCGTCGACGGGTCGATCCAACCGATATTTCCATCGGGTCGGCGATAGACGATGTTGAGATGGTCGGTTCCCGCGTTGCGGAAGACGAAGACCGGGCTGTCCTTGGTGTCGAGCTCGATGACCGCCGACGCCACCGACATGGTCTTCAGCGTCATGGTTGATTCGGCGACGATGGCCGGCGCGAAATTCTCCGGAATGTCCTCGTCGTCATCGGCAAGCGGCGCCATCACCGTGTAGGCTATGTCGGTCGGTTGGCCGTTGGCGGCGCCCGAATTGTGCGATTTCAGCCGGCGCTTGTAGCGCCTCAGGCGGGTTTCCAGACGGTCCGCCGCCGCCTCGAAGGCAAGCGTCGGATCCTGGGCATCGCCGGTGGCCTGCAGCGAAGCGCCGGAATCCAGCCGGATCATGCAATCCGCCGAATAGCGCGAACCCGATTTGATGACCGTGACATGTCCGGCAAAGCCGCGATCGAAATATTTGCCGATCGCTTCGCCGACACGATCGTTGATGCGTGTCCGAAACGCATCGCCGATGTCCATGTGTTTTCCCGATATGCGCAGATTCATCTGAAAACTGACCTTCCTTGCTCAGGCTTCAAACTGGCCCGAGTTTATACTCGTGATCCGTGCGCACAAGCTTTGCGGCGTCACTTGCGCCGATTTTAAATCCAGACTTTCCGGTTGATCACAAGCCGCCCTTTGACCGTCCCGAGGCCAACGTCGTGACGGACCATCCGCATGCGGGCATCTAGCCCGTCTCATGCGGGCGGGCTTCTAGCCAGTTCACCGCGGCTTGTCAATGAAGTGCTGGCTTGTGGAAAATCGACTCGCCTCAGCGCCCGGCGCTGGCCATCGCACGTTTCTCGCGCCGGCGCTGCACCGAGGAGGGGATATTCATGCCTTCCCGGTACTTGGCGACCGTACGCCTTGCAATGTCGACGCCACTTTCGCGCAACATGTCGACGATTGCATCGTCGGAAAGCACGTCGACGGGCTTCTCCTCGTCGATCAACTGCTTGATGCGGTCACGCACGGCTTCCGAGGAGTGCGCATCGCCGCCGCCCGATGCGGCGATCGAGGCGGTGAAGAAGTAGCGAAGCTCGAACACGCCGCGCGGCGTCAGCATGTATTTATTGGCTGTGACCCGGCTGACGGTCGATTCGTGCATGCCGATGGCGTCGGCCACCGTGCGCAGATTGAGCGGCTTCAGCTGCCGCACGCCATGGACGAGGAAGGCGTCCTGCTGGCGAACGATTTCCGAAGCGACCTTGAGGATGGTCTTTGCCCGCTGGTCGAGGCTGCGCGTCAGCCAGTTGGCGTTCTGCAGGCATTCGGCCAGAAAATCCTTTTCCGCCTGGTTCTTGGCCTGCGGAGAGACCTGGGCGAAATAGATATGGTCGACCAACACCCGCGGCAGCGTTTCGGCATTGAGTTCGACCGTCCAGCTGCCGTCATTGGCCGCGCGCACCTCGACATCGGCGACGATCGCGTCGCTGGCGCCGCCCGAAAACGCCATGCCCGGCCGGGGATCGAGCGCCCGGATTTCGGCCAGCATGTCGAGCAGATCCTCCTCGTCGACACCGCAGATCCGTTTCAATGCGTGAAAATCGCGCCGTGCCAGGAGTTCGAGATTGGCGACCAGCGCCTTCATCGCCGGATCGAGCCGGCTCCGCACGGCAAGCTGCAGCGACAGGCATTCGGCCAGGTCGCGGGCAAACAGGCCGGCCGGCTCGAAGGTCTGACACACCGCCAGCACCTTCGCCACGGCGGCCGCATCCGCACCGAGACGAGCGGCGATCTCTGCCAGATCGGCACGCAGATAGCCGGTCTCGTCAAGGCCGTCGGCGAGGTCGGCGGCGATCAGACGTGCAGCCGGATCGGCGAAGGCTAGCGCCACCTGTTCACCGACATGGTCGCGCAGCGTGATCGCAGCAGTCGCCATATCGCCGGCGTCAAACCACTCGGATGAGGAACCCGCGCCATTGCCGGAAGCCGATTTCCATTGCGCCGTCAGGTCGGGACCGAGCCGCTCGCTGGTGCCCGGGTCGTCGGGAAACAGGTTTTCCAGCGACGTGTCGAGCTTGTCCGAGATCGCCTCCGCGCTCCACTGCGTCTCGTTTTCGAACCAGTCGCCTTCGGAGGTGGCTTGCGGCTCCGCCTCGATCTTCTGCGCCTGGTCGCTGGCGGCATCGTCCTGCGGCTCGGCGCGCTCCAGCAGCGGATTGCGCTCGATTTCCTCGTCGATGAAATGCTCGAGCTCGACATGGGTGAACTGCAGCAGCCGAATCGACTGCATCAGTTGCGGCGTCATCACTAGCGACTGCGATTGTCGTAGCTGTAGTTTGGCCGCCAACGCCATGGTTCGGTTTCAAACGCCTCGTCTACGCATCCGGACTTCCGGAAAGGAATTTTGCAGCCGGCCATAGAAACTGGCCCGGCTTTTGCTTGTCAAGGCAATTGGTAGCAAAACTCGCTTACCGGAGCGTTATCTCGGAGCAAAATCGAGGAAAAAGCGCCGCGCGAACCGCAAAAATCGTGTCAGGAAACAAATTTCACGCTCAGAGGGTGAAACCCTCGCCGAGGTAAAGTCGCCGCACATCCGGGTTTGCCACCACTTCGTCGGCCCTTCCATGGGTCAGCACCTGGCCGGCATGGATGATGTAGGCGCGGTCGATGAGGCCGAGCGTTTCGCGCACATTGTGATCGGTGATGAGGACGCCGATGCCGCGCGCCGTCAGGTGGCGCACCAGTTGTTGAATATCCGCGACGGCGATCGGATCGATGCCGGCGAAAGGCTCGTCGAGGAGCATGTAGGCCGGACGCGTCGCCAGCGCTCGCGCGATTTCCAAGCGTCGCCGCTCGCCGCCCGAAAGCGACATGGATGGCGCCTTGCGCAGATGGCTGATGTGGAATTCCTCGAGCAGTTCGTCGAGATTGCGCTCGCGCACCTTGCGGTCCTTTTCGACCACTTCCAGCACGGCGCGGATATTCTGCTCGACATTGAGGCCGCGGAAGATCGATGCTTCCTGCGGAAGATAGCCGATGCCGAGGCGTGCGCGACGGTACATCGGCATCGACGTGACATCGAAGCCGTCGATCTCGATCGTGCCTTCATCCACCGGCACCAGGCCGGTAACCATATAGAAACAGGTCGTCTTGCCGGCGCCGTTGGGGCCGAGCAGTCCAACGGCCTCTCCGGCGCGCACGCCGATGGTGACGCCGCTGACGACCTTGCGGCCCTTGTAGCTCTTGGTCAGCCCCTTGGCGATCAGGGTTCCCTTGAACTTTCCCGCATCGACGGTCACCGTGGCCGGCGCCGAAAGCTTGCCGGCGGCCCGTCCCGGAAGACGCGCCGTCAGCGACGACAGGCTGGCCATCAGGGGTTCGTCGCTCCCGATTTCGGCGGCGGTGTGATCGACATCTGGACGCGTTGCCCAGCGCATGGATCCACCTGAGCCAGCCCGCTTTTCATCTGCACGGTAAGTTTGCAGCCCACCAGAACGTTGTCGTTTTGCGACAGAACGACCTTTTTGCCCGAAAGCACCAGCACCTGGCTCTTCATATCGAAGCTGCCTTGATCGCCGGTCGCGATCTGCGCATCCGACTTGATATAGACCTTGTCGGAGATCTCCAGGTGATCGATGTTGGCCGAGCCCGTCATCGCAGCACCCGCGGCCTCCGTGCCCTTGGCAGCGGCGTTGGGGTCCTTGACGTAGTAGACCGTCATCTTGCCGGCCTTCATCAATGTCGGCCCCTGGACGACGCTGACATTGCCCGTGAAGATGGCGACACTGTCGGCCTGGCGGACTTCCAGCTTGTCGCTCTCGATCTGGATCGGCTTGTCGCCGGACAGTTTGAGGCCTGATTGACTGGTCGTCTGCGCCCATGACGGCACGAGTCCGAGCAGCAGCAACGCTGAAGTTGCAGCCGCGAGCCGCGTCGAACTACTGAGCCGCATTGGTTTCTCCGCTGTTTCCCTGTGCCGCCTTCAGGGCGGCGGAATCGATGTTGACGCGCACTTTGTTCTCGAAAACCAGAATCTTGCCATTGTCCTGAACCGACATCGTATCCGCCGTGATCCGCGACCCGCCACGGCTGACATCGACGGGATCTCCTGTCTTCATAGTGCCTTTGCCCATGTCGAGGAAGACCGATTTGAACTTGGCCTGCATGCCGTCGGTCGTGGTGATCGTCACGTCGCTGGTCAGGTTCATCGTATTGCCGTCGCGATCGTAGGTGCCGTGCGAGGCCTTGACCGCCGCCACATTGTCGGACGCGATCGGCACCTTGGCGTCGATGCCTTCCAGCTCGATGATACCTTGCGTGCTGACATCCTGAATGGCACGCAGCGCCGTCATCGAATAAGGCTGCTTCTGCTTGGTGAAACCGTTGAGCTTGGGATTGGCCATCACCAGCTTGCCGTTGGAAAAGGCAGTGCCTTCCGCCTGAATCTTCACCGAGACGGGTGCGGCGAGATAGGAGTAGACCGGGAAAGCGACCGCTATCAGTGCTGCGGCCACCGGCACGGCAAATTTGAGAACGCGCACGCGGCGCGAATGACGCTGTGCACGGTCGAAAGCATCGCCGCGCGTCCGGCCGTCCGCCGGGGGAGCCAACACCGCCTCGGCGTCGGTCGGTTCAATCGGTCGCGCTAACATTCACTGCTTTCTTCTAACCCTGCCCGCCCTCGGGCACCGCCTATAGGTGGGACGCCGGCGCTTTCAAGCAAGCACAAGCCCACGAAAACTGCAAAAATGTGACAGCCGCCTTTGTACAGACGAAAACGAAGTCCGCACAACTGCCGTCTTCTCCATAGCAGAAACAGACACGCGGCGTAAAATTTATCAGCCATCGGTCTCGTCGCCCGACCTGGTGGCGATTGCACGAATATGTGAGCAGACCGACGCCTGGAGAGGGCCCCGACCCGGCCCCGTCGACTGCCGACGCGGATAGCCACCTCACGTCCAGGCGCCGACTTGTCTCGGCATGCGCAAAAGAGAACTGCTTCCAGATGGGAGGATCATGGTCTAAAAGCGTCTCCTCCCGCCGACTGAAAGGCTGACCATGGCACTGAGAGCCGACGACCTGATCGACCGCCGCCGTTTGCGGCGCAAGCTGACATTCTGGCGCGTCGTCGCCATAGGCATTATAGCCCTTGGGGTGATTGCGCTTTCAACCTGGTTCTATGGCGACGATTTCGGCGGCTCGACGGTCGACCATATTGCCAAGGTCAAGATCGAAGGCACGATCACCGAGGACGAGGAACTGATCAAGCGGCTGGAAACCATCCGTCTTTCATCGAAGGTGAAAGGCGTGATCCTGTCGATCGATTCGCCTGGCGGCACCACCGTTGGCGGTGAATCGATCTATGAAGAAGTGCGCAAGCTGGCCGCCGACAAGCCGGTGGTGGCGGAAGTCGGCACGCTCGCCGCATCGGCGGGCTATATGATCGCCAGTG
This sequence comes from Mesorhizobium sp. M7A.F.Ca.US.005.03.1.1, assembly GCF_003997975.1. NCBI lineage: Bacteria > Pseudomonadati > Pseudomonadota > Alphaproteobacteria > Hyphomicrobiales > Phyllobacteriaceae > Mesorhizobium > Mesorhizobium sp. M7A.F.Ca.US.005.03.1.1. The sequence goes on along the minus strand of NZ_RZRO01000051.1, from coordinate 17,420 downwards.
CCGCAGATCACATCGTTGCCCGCAAGACCTCGATCGTCGGCTCGATCGGCGTGCTGATCCAGTATCCCGACGTCAGCGGCCTGATGGACAAACTCGGCGTCAAGCTGGAGGAGGTGAAATCCTCGCCGCTGAAAGCCGCGCCCTCTCCCTTCAAGCCGACCAATGACGACGAGCGCGCCATGGTTCGCAAGCTCATCCTCGACAGTTACAACTGGTTCGTCGACATCGTCGCCGAACGCCGCAAGATGAGCCGCGAACAAGCGCTGGCGCTTGCCGACGGCTCGATATTCACCGGTCGCCAGGGCGTTGCCAACGGGCTGATCGACGCCGTCGGCGGCGAGGCCGTGGCGGTCGACTGGCTGGCGACCAAGGGCGTCGATGCCAAGCTCAAGGTCGTCGAGTGGAAGGATACCGAACGGCGCAGCGGCTTCCTGTTCTCGAAAGCGATGGCGCAAACGATCGGCAGTGCGCTCGGCCTGCCCGCCTACAGCAGCGACGTCATCCATGAACTCGGAGCCGACCGCTTGTTTCTTGACGGTCTCGTTTCCGTCTGGCACCCTTGAGAAGCCGTTTGGGGCAAGTGAAAAAAGCAAATAAAATCATCCTCATAATTTTGACCGCACTGCTTTCACGGGGACCCGTCTCATGATCAAGTCCGAACTTGTGCAGATTATTGCCACGCGCAATCCGCATCTTTTCCTGCGCGACGTCGAAAACATCGTCGGCGCGATCTTTGATGAAATCACCGACGCCCTTGCCGAAGGCAACCGGGTCGAGTTGCGTGGCTTCGGCGCTTTTTCGGTGAAAAATCGTCCCGCCCGCACCGGACGCAATCCGCGCACCGGCGAATCCGTCGAGGTCGAGGAGAAATGGGTGCCGTTCTTCAAGACCGGCAAGGAACTGCGTGAAAGGCTGAACGGCGGCAAGTAGGCGCGACGCCAGCGCCTGACGGCCTTTCGGACAGGCCAGCTTCCGACGGAAAACATCATGTTCAATCGCTTCATCCTTATCGCGATCTTCGTGCCCCTGGCGATCATCCTGATCGCACTCGCTGTCGCCAACCGCGAACTGGTCGCCTTCACGCTGGACCCGTTCAATCCCGGCAATCCGAAGCTGACCCTGACTTTGCCGCTGTTCATCTTCCTGTTCCTGGCGCTCGCCATCGGCATGATCGTCGGCAGTCTGGCTACGTGGGTCAAACAGGGTCGCTATCGCAAGCTGGCGCGCCAGCGCGGCGTCGAAGCCGAGAACCTGCGCCAGGCGGTCAGCCGTGCGCCGGCGGTATCACAAAGCCAGGCACCGGGGTCCGCCCAGGAGGCAGCATTGCCGAAGCCGACCGCTTGAGCCGCCAATCGGCGGTTTTGTCCTCACGGAGTTTTTCATGCTGACCATTTCGGCCGCAGAGGTCGACCATGCGCTGACCTTTCCCCGGCTGGTCGAGACGCTGCGCATGGCGTTTCGCGACGGCGCGGTGCAGCCTGTCAGGCATCATCATACGATCGAGCGGCCCGATGGTGCCGCCTCCACACTGCTTTTGATGCCGGCCTGGACCGATCTCAACGCGGCCGGCACGTCGGCCGGCGGTCACGTCGGCGTCAAGATCGTCACCGTGTCGCCCGACAACAATGCCATCGGCAAGCCCGCGGTGATGGGGCTCTATCTTCTGCTCAACGGCGCCACCGGCGAACCCGAGGCCCTGATCGACGGCCAGCGGCTGACACAATGGCGCACCGCCTGTGCTTCGGCGCTCGCGGCCTCCTATCTCGCCCGCGACGATGCCTCGCGGCTGCTTGTGGTCGGCGCCGGCGCGCTGTCGCCCTTCCTCGCCAAGGCGCACTCGGCCGTGCGGCCCATCAAGACCATCCGCATCTGGAACCGCACCCCGGCCAATGCCGAGAAAGTCGCGGCCGATCTGTGCGCCCAGGGCTTCGCCGCCAGTGCGGCAAGCGATCTCGATACGGAGCTTGGGCAGGCCGACATCGTCTCCTCGGCGACGATCACGACCACGCCGTTGATCAAGGGCGCATTGTTGCGGCCGGGAACCCATGTCGACCTGGTCGGCGGCTTTACGCCGACGATGCGCGAGAGCGATGACGATGCGATCAGGCTTGCCCGCGTCTATGTCGACACCCGCGCCGGCGCCACCAAGGAAGCCGGCGACATCGTCCAACCGCTGGCCTCCGGCGTGCTGAAACCGGAAGCCATCGTCGCCGATCTGCACGAATTGGCGCGCGGCCGGAAGAAGGGCCGCGAGAGCGCCGGTGAGATCACGCTGTTCAAGTCGGTCGGAGCGGCGCTCGAGGATCTTGCCGCCGGCATTGCCGTCTACAAGGCGCTCACGGCCTAGTTTACCGTCGCACCCATTTCGGCGCCCATCGCCTCGGCGATCACACGAAAATCGTGATCCCCGATTTCAAAAAGGCCAAAGCGAAGCTGATAACCCCAGTTCGACTTGGCCGCGGTGAAGTCCAGCCTGTCGAGCAGCGGCTTGATCGGCGCTTCCTCGGCCTTGGCCCATGCCACATCGCGGCGGAACGGCGTGAAGCCGGCGCCCATATCGCCCTGATAAGGCTCGCCTTCCCGCACGATGCCTATCGCCGTGAAAGCCTGCAGGCCGTCTTTCTCGCCCAAAACAGTGGTCGGCGAATAGTAGACGACGCCATCACCCGGCTTGACGCGACGCAGCGGTGCCGCCTTGCCGTGGTTGACCTGCATGAAGCCGGCTGTGCGACCACGCCGGACATGCTCGGCCGACGCCACCGCTATCCAATACGCGCTCATTTCTGTTCCCCATTGGCCTGTTCCCCGTCGGACAGCCAGTAGACGCGCAGGCGATGATTATCGGGATCGAGCGCGACAAAAGTACGGCCGAAATCCATGTCGGTCGGCGTCTGCAGGATCTTCAGCCCGCGCCCGGACCAGTCGGCATGGGCGGCATCGACCGCATCGGGCGTATCCAGCGCAAACACGATTTCGGCGCCACCGCCTGACGTGGCGGCTGCCGGCTCCACCGTATGGCGCGACCACAGGCCGAGCTTGAAGCCGGCATCGAGCACGAACAGCACGAAGGTCGGCGAACTTTCGACCGGCTCACGACCGAGCAGCGCGCTGTAGAAGGCACCGCTCTGCTGCGGCTGGTCGACATAGAGGATGACGAAATTCGGGGTGGCCATATCTGCTCTCCAAGGTTCGGTGTTTCGACTTGACGAACATACGATAGGCTACTGTCAGAATATGGCAGCAGTCATCGCGAACCACGCGGCTTGTCGAGCGTCGTTCGCCATTCCTTGAGCAGCGCCTGGCGACGACGCGGATAGCGCGTGTCCATTGCTTGGAGTTCGGCGATGCGATCGGCGCGAAAATGCCGGAAATCCTGCCGCATCTCGCACCACGCCACCACCACCCGCACCTTGTCGAAGAAGCCCAGCGCAAATGGCCAGACGACGCGCTGGGACACGGCCCCGCCGGCATCGCGGTAGAGAAAGCCGAGCTTGCGCTCGTTGCGGATGGCCTGCCGCACCAGACCAAGATCGATGCCCTCGGTGGCCGCGGCAGGAGGCCCGACCAGCAGTGTGCTCGCGTCAAGATCCTCGCGCAGATCGTCGGGCAGCACGGCTGCGATCTTGGCCAACGCGTTGGCGGCGGCGGCCGAGAGACGCTGGTCCGGCTGCCTGGCGACCCAGCGCGAGCCGAGCACAATGGCTTCGATCTCCTCGTCGCTGAACATCAGCGGCGGCAGCATGAAGCCGGGCTTGAGCACATAACCCAACCCCGCCTCACCTTCGATCGGCGCGCCCTGGCCCTGCAGCGTGGCGATGTCGCGGTAGAGCGTGCGGATCGAAACGCCCGTCTCGTCGGCAAGCATGTGCCCGCTCACCGGCCGGCGATGCCGGCGCAAGCACTGTATGAGGTCGAGTAGGCGTTCGGAGCGGGACATCGAGCAGATTTGCCTGTTTCTTTGACATTGGTCCATCGCCGGCAGACATAAACCGGAGAGGCCGACCTGTCGGACTTGGTTGCGAAGCCGGTTGCCCTATGTCAAAAGCGGCCACGCCGTTCGGAGTTGCCCCCGCTTGAAGTCTTTTCGCGACAAACGCCGCGACAACCGTCCACATCCATCCGCCAAGAGTGCGGCGGACGTGTCACGCCCGCGTCCCGGCCAGGCTCCTGCCAGACCGGAAGCGCCACCGCGCGAGCGCCATGAGGCGAAGACGGAAAATCGTTCCGAACCGAACTCGGCGCCGCGCATCCTGGCCCGCCGCGAAGGCGCTCTGCCCACTGAACATCTTCCCGTGATCCTGGAAGTGGCGCCCAATGCCGATTATGCGCTGCTCGACAGCGGCACCGGCCAGAAGCTCGAACAATATGGCCCCTACCGGATCGTGCGGCCAGAGGGCCAGGCGATCTGGCAAAAGGCCTTGCCGGCAAAGGAATGGGAGCGCGCCGACGCCGTCTTCACCGGAGACACCGACGAGGAGGGGATCGGCCGCTGGCGTTTCCCGAAGCTGCCGCTCGGCGAGACCTGGCCGATGAAGCATGACGGCATCGACTATCTCGGCCGTTTCACCTCGTTTCGTCATGTCGGCGTCTTTCCCGAGCAGGCTTCCCACTGGGACCACATGGCCGGGCTGATCGCGGCGGCGAAGCGACCGGTCAAGGTGCTGAACCTGTTCGGCTATACCGGTCTCGCTTCCTTGGTGGCGGCTCGCGCCGGTGCCGAGGTCACCCATGTCGATGCCTCGAAGAAGGCGATCGGCTGGGCCCGCGAAAACCAGGAGATGGCCGGCCTCGGCAGCAAGCCGATCCGCTGGATCGTCGACGACGCGGTCAAATTCGCCGAGCGCGAGGAGCGCCGCGGCAGCCGCTACGATATCATTCTGTTCGACCCGCCGGCCTATGGCCGTGGCCCCAAGGGCGAGGTCTGGCAATTGTTCGAGGACCTGCCGGATTTGACCGACCTCTGCCGGGCGATCCTGACGCCGAAGCCGCTCGCCGTGGTGCTGACCGCCTATTCGATCCGCGCCTCCTTCTTCGCCATCCACGCCCTGATGCGCGATACCTTTGCCGGCATGGGCGGCAAGGTTGAATCGGGTGAGTTGATCATCCGCGAAAAGTCCGCCGGCCGGGCGCTATCGACCTCATTGTTTTCGCGTTGGGTGGCTGAATGAACGAGCGGCATGCAGGCGCACCTGGCCAGGTGAAGGAGGTCACCAGCCTCGCCAATCCGCTGGTCAAGGACATCAAGGCGCTCGCTCAGAAGAAATTCCGCGACCAGCAGAGCGCCTTCATGGCCGAGGGGTTGAAGCTGGTCATCGATGCGCTCGATCTCGGCTGGCAGATCAGGACATTGGTTTTCGCCAAGGCCGGGCGCGGCAACGCTGCGGTGGAGAAGGTGGCCGCACGCACGGTTGCGGCAGGCGGCATGGTGCTCGAAGTGTCGGAGAAGGTGCTGGTCGCCATCACCCGTCGCGACAACCCGCAAATGGTGGTCGGCGTCTTTTCGCAAAAATTCCTCGCCTTGAAGGATGTCCGCGCTGACAATGGCGACGTCTGGGTGGCGCTCGACCGGGTGCGCGACCCCGGCAATCTCGGCACCGTCATCCGCACCGTCGATGCCGTCGGCGCCAAAGGCGTCATCCTGGTCGGCGATACCACTGATCCATTCTCCGTGGAGACGGTGCGTGCCACCATGGGTTCGATCTTTGCCGTGCCGGTGGCGAAGGCGACAACCGAGGCTTTCCTCGCCTGGCGAGGCGGGTTTTCAGGCCTCGTCGCCGGAACCCACCTGAAAGGCGCCGTCGACTACCGCTCGGTCGATTTTTCCCGCGGGCCCGTGCTGCTGATGATGGGCAACGAGCAGCAGGGACTGCCCGAAAGCCTGGCTGCGAGTTGCGACAGGCTGCTCAGGATTCCGCAAGCGGGCCGTGCCGATTCGCTCAATCTGGCCGTTGCCACCGGCATCATGCTGTTCGAGATCCGGCGCGGCGCGCTGAAGCTCGAGCCAATCCTGGACCAGCAATGAAGGTTGCCTGCCCGTGAGATCATGGTCTCCCTACGCATTGCTCGTCGTCGCGGCCATCGCGCTCGACCAGTGGATAAAATACCTGGTCGAGGCCGATCTGCCTTTTCAGGAGAAGGTTGATCTGCTGCCCTTCCTGGCGCTGTTTCGCACCTACAATACCGGCATCGCCTTCTCGATGTTCTCGTCCTTCGGCGACACCGGGCTGATCGTCATTTCGCTCGCCGTCGTTGCCTTCGTGCTGTTCCTGGCGACCCGGATCGCGCCGTCCCAGATCCTTGCCCGCACCGGCTTTGCGCTGATCGTCGGCGGCGCGCTCGGCAATCTGATCGACCGCGCCGTCAACGGCCACGTCATCGACTACATCCTGTTCCACACGCCGGTCTGGTCCTTCGCCGTCTTCAACCTTGCCGACGCCTTCATTTCGGTTGGTGCGGCACTGGTCGTCTTCGACGAGCTGGTCGGCTGGCGGCGCGAACCCAAAGCCAGTCCTTCCAAGGATTGACCCCGTGCGGCCATCGCCGCACAGTTCATGTCGTCAAGATCGCGGAGAAAGACATGTCCGAAACCTTCAAAGCCATCCTCGTTTCGCGTGACGCCGAGAAAAAGCAGTCGGTCGCCGTGACCGATCTCACCGAGGCCGACCTGATGGAAGGCGATGTCACCGTCGCGGTCGAGGCAACGACGGTGAACTACAAGGATGGCTTGGCGATCACAGGCAAGGCGCCGGTGATCCGCCGCTGGCCGTTGGTGCCGGGCATCGATTTCGCCGGCACCGTCATTTCGTCCTCGCATCCCGACTGGCGCGCCGGAGACAAGGTCGTGCTGAATGGCTGGGGCGTCGGCGAAACCCATTTCGGTGCCTATGCAGGCCGTGCCCGCGTCAGGGGCGACTGGCTGGTGCCGCTGCCGCAAGGCATCAGCCCGCATGACGCGATGGCCGTCGGCACCGCAGGATATACCGCCATGCTCTGTGTCATGGCCCTGGAGCGGCACGGCATCCTGCCCGATCGCGGCCCGGTGGTGGTGACGGGGGCAGCCGGCGGCGTCGGCTCGGTCGCGGTCTCCATCCTGTCCAGCCTCGGCTACCATGTCATTGCTTCCACCGGCCGCAATGCCGAAAGCCCCTTTCTGATGGACCTTGGCGCCGCCGAGGTGATCTCGCGCGAGGAGCTTGCCCAGCCGGCCAAGCCGCTGGCCAAGGAGCGCTGGGCGGGCGGCATCGACGCTGTCGGCAGCCACACGCTGGCCAATGTGCTCTCGATGACCTCCTATGGCGGCGCGGTCGCCGCCTGCGGCCTGGCCGGCGGCATGGACCTGCCGGCCAGCGTCGCGCCCTTCATCCTGCGCGGTGTCTCATTGCTCGGCATCGATTCAGTGATGGCGCCGAAAGCAGTCCGCCTCGAGGCATGGCGCCGCATCGGCACCGACCTCGATCTGCAGAAGCTCGCCAGCCTGTCCAGCACCATCGGGTTCGACGGCATCGTCGATGCCGCGCGCGATATCGTCGAGGGCAAGATCCGCGGCCGCGTCGTCGTGGATATGTGACTCCGCCCAACTGCCGGAAGGGCGGATGCAATCGCCAGATCTGGTGGCAAACCCGCCGCGCCTCGGCAAAAAGCGCTCATCCGCTAAAATTGGAACGATCCGCCGCAATTTTCCATAAGCTCTGTCTGGCAAGAATTTCGCATGATCGCGCAATCCGGCAGCCAACAGGCGGACACTGGCGACGATGTCGATGCGGTGCTCCCGCCGGCGTCGACGCGGCGCTTCGTCGCCGCGCCGCCGCTGGTGCCCGAGCCGGAATTCTCCAGGCGCGAAGGCCTGTCCTTTCTGACATTCGTCGCCATCGTGGTGATGGCCGGGCTGGCGCACCTGACCGGGGCACCGATGTTCATCAGCGTTGCATTGCTCGCAACCGGCCTAGCCGGCCTTGCCATGCATCTGCGCGCCAGGCGCAGCGAACATCGCACCGCCGCCCTTCTTGACGAAACCACGGCCCGCAGCCGCGCCGAGATCGAGACGCTGGCCGACCGCATGTGGGAGATGCAGGAGAGCGATGAGCGCTTTCGTGGCCTGATCGACGCGCTTGGCGATCTCGTCATCCATCGCGACCGCGACGGCTACATCGTCTATGCCAACAAGGTCTTCGCCGATCTCGTCGAGATCGACCAGCGCGATCTTGCCGGCAAGACCCTGGCGGAACTCGGCATCGAGGTCGGCATGGTTCCCGATGCCGCCTTTTCCGACCATGAGTGCCTGAGTTCCACCGATGTCTCTATCAGCACGCCGAGCGGGCAGCGCTGGTTCTCCTGGATCGAACTGTCGGTGCGCGACAAGGACAGTGGCGCGGTTTCGCACCGCGCCATCGCCCGCGACATCACCGCCCGCAAACGCGCCGAGTCCTCGCTGATCACCGCACGCGAACGGGCCGAATATGCCAGCCAGGCCAAATCGCGTTTCCTCGCCACCGTCAGCCATGAAATCCGCACCCCGATGAACGGCATCATGGGCATGGCCAGGTTGCTCGCCGACACCAGCCTGTCGCCGGAGCAGCAGACCTATGTCGGCGCCGTCTCGACCTCAGCCAGCGCATTGCTTGCCCTGATCGAGGATCTTCTCGACTATTCCAAGATCGAAGCCGGGCGTTTCGACCCGGAGCCGCAGCCGATGTCGGTGCGCGAGATCGCCGACAACATCATCGAATTGCTGGCGGCGCGCGCCTTCGCCAAGGATATCGGGCTGGGTTGTCATGTCGAACCCGACGTGCCGCAATTGATCACCGCCGATCCAGGCAAGGTCAGGCAGGTGCTTCTCAACCTCATCGGCAACGCCATCAAGTTCACCGACAGCGGCGGCGTGCTGGTGAGCATTGCACGCGCACGCACCGAAACCAGCGACCGCATATGCTTTACCATCGCCGATACCGGTCCGGGCCTGCATGATGCCGACCTGGAGCGCATTTTCGAGGAGTTCGAGCAGGCGGACGGCACGTCGACACGCACACATGGCGGGGCCGGCCTCGGCCTTGCCATCTCCAGGCGCCTGGTGGCCGCCATGGGTGGCACGATCTCGGTATCCAGCCGGCTCGGCCAGGGATCCGAGTTCGTCTTCGAAGTCCCTGCGACAGCGGCCACCGAAGCGCCGCAGGGCCGCCAGAATGCTCTCTCGGGCAGACGCGTGGTGATCCTGTCGAAGAACGCCGTCGAGGCCGACGCCATCGCCCGCACCATCCGTGCCAACGGTGGCGCGGTCGACATCGCCACCACCGCCGCACAGGCCGCGCCTTTCGCCGCCGGCTGCGACGCGATCCTGGTCGATGCAGCGATGGAGGAAGGCGACGGAAGGCTGCTCAAGCGCCTGCGCCAGAGCGGTTTCTCCGACTGTGAGGCGATCACGCTGATCGCGCCGACAGATCGCGGCATGCTTGGCGAGTTCCGCGCCAGCGGCTACGCAACCTTCCTGGCCAGGCCGGTGCGCGGCGGAACACTTTTGCGTGTACTGTTGAGCAGCCATGCTCCGAGCCTCGGCCCGCCGCAGCCGGAAAAGCGCGGCGCGCCGACACTGCGCGCCGTCGGCAACCGCCAGCGCGGCCTGTCGGTGCTGATCGCCGAGGACAATGACATCAATGCCATGCTGGCCCGCGCCACGCTGCTGAAGGCGGGGCATCGCGTCAGGGTGGTCGGCAACGGCAAGGCGGCCGTCGAGGCTGTCACCGGCGCCGCGCACAAGGACCGCTTCGACGTGGTCTTGATGGATCTGCACATGCCGGTCATGGACGGGCTGGACGCGATTGCCGCCATCCGCCGCCATGAGGAAGAAAGTGCCGTGCGGCCGGTGCCGATCATGGTGCTGTCGGCCGACAGCCAGGAAAAGACCCGCCATGCGGTGTTGGCCCATGGCGCCAGCGGCTTTGTCACCAAGCCGCTCGACCCCGAGGCGCTGGTCAATGCCGTCGAGGGCCAGGTCGTCGCGGCCTGAGCTTTCCACCGCCCATTCCGCACCGGGCGATCACTTAAACGTAGCCGGTTGATCGTATTCGCCAGCCGACGAAGTATTGCCCACGACGTCGTATCACGGTACTGTCACAATCCTGTTGCACCTACACCGTATCCCCGTGCCAAGAGGGATGGCTCGAAGGAGAATCACTCGTGCATACAGTTATGCCGGAATGTGACACTCGGCCGAACGCCAGCAGCGCCTTGCTTGCCGGACGTAACGTCGATTCCGTCATAAAGGGCGCCGCACTGGGCCGTATAGGCAATCTTGAAGTGCGGCTCGCTCGCAACGAGGCCGAGATCGCGGCCGCGCAGGAAGTGCGCTACCGGGTGTTCTACGACGAACTTGGCGCCAGGAAGGACCTGTTCCAGGCCCATGACCGCCGTGACGCCGACCGGTTCGATCCGCTCTGCGACCATCTGCTGGTTTTGGACACCACGCTTTCCGGTCCCGAACATCGCCGCATCGTCGGCACATATCGGCTGCTGCGGCAAGAAATCGCGGCCACGGCCGGCGGTTTCTATTCCGAAGGTGAATTCGAGCTGACCAAGCTCATTGCCCGTCACCCCGGCCAGCGTTTCCTTGAACTCGGCCGCTCCTGCGTTTTGCCGGAATACCGCTCGAAGCGCACCATCGAAGCGTTGTGGCAAGGCATCTGGGCTTACATCAACCATTATGAAATCGGTGTGATGACCGGTTGCGCTTCCTTTCACGGCACCGTGCCGGCGGCGCATGCCGAGGCGCTCACCTACCTCGCCCACCACTGCCGCACGAATTCGGCCTGGGACGTGCGCGCGGTCTCCGGGCGCTACTGCTCGATGGACCTGATGCCTATCGAGGCGGTCAATGCCAAGGCGGCGATCGCCGCGATGCCGCCTCTGGTCAAGGGCTATCTGCGCGTCGGCGCCCGCATCGGCGACGGCTGCGTCATCGATCGCGAATTCTCGACGGTCGATGTGTTCGTCGTGATGCCGGTCAAGGAGATCGGCGCACGCTACGTCAACTATTATGGCGGGGGAGCCCAGCGCTTCGCTGCGTGAGGCTAGCGAATAGAAAGTAGCGGGAGCTATCTCGTTCAACCCCTATTCGCTATTCGCTTCCTTTTCACAAAATATCTTCCGGCCGCCTGCCGGGCCGGCTCTTGTAGGACGGAAACGACCAGCCGAATTTGAGCGCGCCGCCACGCACAAGGAACGCCGCCGCAAAACCGGCAAGGTCCGAGGCGAGCGGCGGCAGTCCGGCAAGATCGCCAAGCGTGTAAAGGCCGGCACCTGCAAGGGCCGCCGTGACATAGATTTCGGGCCTGAGCAGCACCGATGGCTCGCCGGCAAGGAGATCGCGCAGAATGCCGCCGAAAGTGGCGGTGAGCACGCCGGTGATGACTGAGACGACCGTCGAACCGGTAATCGCAAGCCCCTTGGCCGCGCCCATCACCGAAAAAGCGGCGAGCCCGATGGCGTCGAGCCAGAGCAGCCATTTCCAGCGCGATTCGACACGATGCGCGCTGAAGAAGACCAGCACCGCAACCGCGGCGCAGACCAGCACATAGCCGGAGTTGGCGACCCAGAAAACCGGCAGGTTGAGGATGACGTCGCGAAGCGTGCCGCCACCTATCCCGGTGACGCTGGCCAGGAACAGGAAGCCGATAATGTCGAGCTGCTTGCGCGAAGCCGCAAGCGCTCCGGTCGCCGCGAAGACGGCGACACCGGCATAGTCGAGAAGCGCGATGGGGTTCATTGCAGGCCAGGGGAGTAAGGGAATAAGGCAGTAGGGCAGTAGGGCAGTATGTTTAGCACGAAGCCGCACGGAAGGTGCGATTGCCCTTTTCCCTACTGCCCTACTGCCCTACTGCCCTACTCCCCTACTCCCTTAACTATGCATCTTTCTCAGCCTGCTCGTTTACCGGCCCCGGCTCGACCGGCGCTTCAGCGGCGGCAAACTTCGGACCGCCTTTGGCGACGCCGACCATAGCCGGGCGCAGCACGCGGTCGCCGATCGAATAGCCCGGCTGCACGACCTGGACCACGGTGTTGGCCGGGACGTCCGGATTGGGCACTTCGAACATCGCCTGGTGGAAATTGGGATCGAACTTCTCGCCTTCCGGCGCGAGCTTCTTGACCCCATGCCGTTCCAGCGCCGACAGCATGGCGCGCTCGGTGAGGTCGACGCCTTCGATCAGCGCCTTGAAGCCGGCGTCACCCGATGCCTTGGCCTCGGCGGGAATCGCATCCAGCGCGCGGCGCAGATTGTCCGACACCGAAAGCATGTCGCGGGCGAAATTCGCGACCGCGTAGGTGCGCGCATCGTGAACATCGCGCGCCGTGCGGCGACGCAGGTTTTCCATCTCGGCCGCCACGCGCAGCGCGCGGTCCTTCAGCTCTTCATTTTCCTTCAGCAGCCGGACAAGGGCTTCATAGTCGCCGTCGGTGCTGCCTTCCGTGCGCTCGGCTGCGGGCTCGGTCGCCTCGACTTCATCGGGCGCGCGTTCGTCTTTTGCCTGGTCGCTCATCGCCGTTTCCCGTCAATCTCGAATGATGTGGATTTTGTGCCCGATATCGATGTTTGGCAGCCAAAAATCAAGGGGTAAGCGATTATGGAAGCCACCGGCCAAGGCCGGACAATGGCAGGCAAGGCATTTCGATTTTAATTCAAATTTTACCTTAACTGCCGGCTTTGCTTGCCCCACAGGCAGGATGGGGGAACCATTCCCTTACTGGAGGAGTTTCGAAGCCGACACAGGATTTTGAGACGATGACCCGCAACACGGGCGAAAAGGCAGAAGGGCTGGCCATCGAGGTCAGGCGCCAGTTGGGTGCCGAGGCGGTGACCCGCTTTCTACGCACCTTGCCGGCCTTCCGCACCGAGGCCGACATTCCCGACCGGCTCCGAGAACTGCTCGACCGCCTCGATGGGGCGGAGCGCGGTGACATCGGCTGGCGCCGGCGTTAACGCAACAATCGATCTTGGCAGCAAACCTCCTATCGGCAATAGCCGGGGAGAGCCGAACCATCTAAGGATAGATGTGTTGTGGTTCAAAATGGAGGACGTAGTGGGCAAGGTTTCGATCACCTCATCGCTGATGGCGCTTGTCGGCCTCGGCGCCATCACCTTGGCGGCTTTTCCGGCACAAGCAGACAATCTGCAGCTGCAATTGGGCAAACATGGCCCGCGGCTGAAGCTCATGGAAGATTGCGACCCCGCCTATGACGATTGCGAAGGCCCCCGTCGCGACGACCGGCGCGACCGCCGTCAACGAGGCTGCACGGAGGACCGGGCCCTCGACAAGGCAGACCGAATGGGCATCCGCCGCGCAAGGATAGAGTCCGTCGGCCGCCGGGAGATCACAGTCCGCGGCAGACAGGGTGGCGACCGCGTGCGCGTGACTTTTGGCACCGAGCGCGGCTGTCCCATCCTCGATCGCGAATAGCGATCGACCCCAGCGGAAAACCGACGCTCAGAATCATCAGCAGGTCGAACCGGCGGTTGGCAGGCTCGACCGCCGGGCCACGCGACAATTACGCACAGTAATTTTGCGTGATGTCGCCTTGCGGCGGCGAGGCACCCCGCCTATGCTTCCTGATGAACATGATTTCCCCTGAGACGGTCGCCAACAGCAAGCGCGCCTGGCTGAAGATTCTCGCCCGCTACAAGAAGCCTGACAGGCGGCGCAGCACCGTCGAACTCGCCATCACTCTCATTCCATTCGCCATACTCTGGGGCCTGTCCTCGGCGGCCTATGCCTATGGCCATTGGTGGGGACTGATCCTCATCCTTCCCGCGGCCGGGTTTCTGGTGCGCATCTTCATGATCCAGCACGATTGCGGCCACGGCTCCTTCTTCGCCAATCGCTACGCGGACGACTGGATCGGCCGCGCGCTCGGCATCCTGACGCTGACGCCCTACGATTGCTGGCGGCGCGCCCACGCGACCCACCACGCCAGCGCCGGCAATCTTGACGAACGCGGCATGGGCGACATCCGGACGCTGACCGTTGCAGAATACCGGCAGATGTCGTGGCGAGGCCGCCTTGCCTATCGTCTCTATCGCCACCCGCTGGTGATGTTCGGGCTCGGTCCGATCTGGCTGTTCATCTTCGAGCAAAGGCTGCCCGTCGGCATGATGCGCGGCGGCCTGACCCCTTGGGTGTCGTCGATGACCACCAATCTTGGCATCGCGGTCGCAGCAGCCATCCTCATTTGGTTCGTCGGTCCCGGCGCGTTCCTGGTGGTCCACCTGCCGATCGTCATCCTCGCCGGTTCGGCCGGCATCTGGCTGTTCTATGTCCAGCACCAGTTCGAGGAAACGGAATGGGCGAAGGATGTCGACTGGGAATTCCAGCACGCTGCCTTGCACGGATCGTCCTATTACGACCTCCCGCCGGTGCTGAACTGGTTCACCGGCAACATCGGTGTCCATCACGTCCATCACCTCTCCGCCAAGGTGCCGTGCTACCGGTTGCAGGAAGTGCTGCGGGATTATCCCGAGCTGCGCGACATCGGCCGTGTCACGCTGCTGGAAAGCCTGCGCTGCGTTAAACTGGCGTTGTGGGACGAGAACCGCCGCAAGCTGGTGTCGTTCCGCGAGGCACGGGCGGCGGCTTAAGCAATTCCAGCAGAAGTGGTGAACGGTTTCCAGGGAAAGCGCGTAGCGTTTTCCCTGGGGCAATTGCGTCAAACCAAGAAAAGTAAAACGACCGCCAGTCTATAGGCACCGCGCCTGGAGCTCCTATCAGGCAGCCCTGATCATGTCGGCGGCCTTTTCGGCGATCATGATGGTTGGCGCATTGGTGTTGCCACCAATCAGTGTCGGCATCACCGAGGCGTCGACGACACGCAAGGCTTCAAGCCCGCGCACCTTGAGTTGCGGATCGACCACCGCCATCTCGTCGACCCCCATCCGACAGGAGCCGACCGGGTGATAGACCGTGTCGGCGCGGGTACGGATATGGGTCATCAGATCGGCATCGCTTGGCTCGCCGGCGATGTGCATTTCCTTGTGCCGGTAGCGCGTCAGCGCCGGTGAAGCCAGCACCTGCCGGGTGATCCTCACGCCTTTCAACAGCAGCTCCGCATCGCGCTGGTCGCCGAGAAAGCGCGGATCGATGCGCGGCGCGGCAAGTGGATCGGCACTGGCCAGCCCAACCTCGCCACGCGAGTGCGGCCGCAATATGCAGACATGACAGGAGAAGCCGAAGCCGTAGTGCAGCGTGCGCGCATGGTTTTCGACCAGCCCGATGACGAATTGCAGCTGCAGGTCAGGGCGCTCAAGCGCCGGGTCGGATTTGACGAAAGCGCCGCTCTCGGCCGCCGGCGAGGCGATCAGCCCGGTCCCATCCCGCCGCCACTGCGCGATATGCCGTAGGAAACCCAACGCGCCGCGCGGGCTCATGCCAAGCATATCGGTGTCCTTCGATCTCCAGCCGACGATGAAATCGAGGTGGTCCTGCAGGTTCTTGCCGACGCCCGGCAGTTCGTGGACGACGGGAACGCCATGCACGGCAAGTTCGGCCGCCGGGCCGATACCCGACAGCAACAGAAGCTGCGGCGAACCGAAGGCACCGCCACACAGGATCACCTCGCACGACGCCTGCGCCACTGCCTCGCCTTTGCGTGTCCGGTAGCGGATACCGGTGGCCCGCTTGCCGTCAAGGACGATGCGTGTGGCGTGCGCCCGCGTGATCACGGTCAGATTGGTCCGCTGCATCACCGGATGGAGATAGGCGGCGGCAGTCGAACAGCGCTCGCCATTACGGGCGCCACCGGCAAATTGGGTCACCTGGAAATAGCCGGCGCCCTCTTGTTCCGGTCCGTTGAAATCGTCCGAGGCGCGAATCTGGTTTTCGGCACAAGCCTCTATGAAGGCCTTGGCGATTGGCCTCGGCGAGCGCTGGTTCGACACTTTCAGCGGGCCGTCCCCGCCATGCAGGGCATCAGTGCCGCGCTCATTGCCTTCGGCGCGCCGGAAATAGGGCAGCACCTCATCCCACGACCAGCCCTCACAGCCCAGATCGGCCCATTCGTCATAGTCGCTGCGATGGCCTCTGACATAGAGCATCGCATTGATGGCGCTGGAGCCGCCCAGCGCCTTGCCGCGCGGCTGGTAGCCGTTGCGGCCGCCAAGACCTTGCTGCGGCACGGTTTCGAAGGCCCAGTTGTTGATCCTGGGCCGGCCGGAAAGCATACCGATAATGCCAGCCGGAGCGCGGATCAGCATATCCCTGCCCTCGCCGCCAGCTTCGATCAGGCAGACCGTTTTCGAGGGATCTTCCGAAAGCCGTGCGGCAAGCGCACAGCCGGCGGACCCACCGCCGGCTATGACATAGTCGTAACGCATGAAGACCCCTCCCCGATCATTCCGGATTTTCCATCCGGAAGCTCAAGAGAAGGCTTGAACAGGGGGCGTTGTAAAGACGCGCGGAATTACCGCAACGTCAGCTGCTGCGAACGCGCCGCCAGGAGTATTTCGGGCCTTTTGGTTCCGGCACGGCGGCTGGCTGGTAGTAGAGCCCCAATCCGCCGGTGCGGCCCTCCTCCAGACGCTTCAACAGCACGGGGTTCGATATCTCGAACTCGTCGAAGCCCAGGCGCAGCATATGCGGCAGTTGGTCGACCAGTACCTGGCCCGTGGCGCGAACGGCACCTTCGAAATGGTAGCGGCCGCGCAGCAGTTCTCCCTTGGAGAAGGAGCGGCCGTCGCTGAAGGCCGGAAAGGCCAGCGCCACCAGCGACAGCTGGTCGAGCAGGTCGGCGATCTTCTCGAGCTGATCACCCGGCTGCAGCAGGACGCCGAGCCGTTCCTTGGCCGAGCGGCGCACCTCCGGATCGAGATCGAGGAAGACTTGCAACGGCAGGATGAAGCGGCCGTTGCCGGACAGCGCATCGGCGCTTTCGGCATGCGTCCACTCATCCTCCTGAAAACCCGCAGGGGTCCAGAGCCGGGTCTCCGGTGTCGTCGGTCCAGTCATCAAAAAGTTCCTAAACAGTCAAACGAAACCAAGGATGTGTTGAGATTCAGGTCAGGCTGCGCCGAAAATGGCGGCTTCCGAGAACCGGAGCGGAGCATACTTGAAGTACGTGAGCACCGGAAGCGCAGGAAGCCGCCGTTTGCAGGCCAGCCTTACCTGAATATCAGCATATCCTAAAGGGATGCGTCGGTCAGCGACTTCTCCAGCCCCGACAGGTGAATGCCGCACTCGGTCTTGGCATGACCGGCCCAGCGGCCGCTGCGCGCGTCCTCGCCCGGCTGCACCGGCTGCGTGCACGGGAAGCAGCCGATCGACAGATAGCCATAAGCGACCAGCGGATTTTCGCGCAGCGCATGCGCGCGCATATAGTCGGCCTGGTCCGATGTCGTCCAATGCGCCAGCGGATTGATGCGGATGCGCGGCCCGACCGCCTCGAAC
>NZ_RZRO01000050.1:0-47609 GCF_003997975.1 Mesorhizobium sp. M7A.F.Ca.US.005.03.1.1 | reverse complement strand
GGTCGGCGGGGGCGGCGCGGGTACGGATGGCAATGACGGCCGGGCAGCCACGGGGACCAACACCGGCAACATCACCACCAGTGGCCTGGGCGCCATCGGCATGCTGGTCGAGTCGGTGGGCGGCGGCGGCGGCGATGGCGGCGGCGCCATCGGTCTCGTGTCGATCGGTGGCAAGGCAAGCGGTGGCGGCCAGGGCGATACGGCGACCGGCAATATTGGCGGCGTCATCAAGACCGGCGTCGATGGAAACGGCGGCGACGGCGCGCATGGCATTCTGATCCAGTCGGTCGGCGGTGGCGGCGGCAATGGCGGCTACGCCATCGGCGTAGCGCCTGCAATTTCGGTCGCCATCGGCGGTGGCGGCGGCACTGGCGGCAAGGGTGGCGTGGTCAACGTCAATCAGGCCGGCAACGGTGTGACCGTCGAGACGAACGGCCGTTCCGCTAGCGGCATCATCGCACAGTCGGTCGGCGGCGGCGGCGGCAATGGCGGCGGCGCCATTGCCATTGGCGGCCTGGTGGGTGTGTCGGTAGGCGGATCAGGCGATGCGGCGGGTGACGGCGACAAGGTGAATTACAACGTTGCGAACGCCAAGGTCACCACGCTCGGGGACGATTCCATCGGCGTGCTTATGCAGTCGGTGGGCGGCGGCGGCGGCAATGGCGGGTTTGCACTTTCCGGCTCGACCGTCGCAGCAGTGGGCGTCGGCGGCAGTGGCGGCAAGGCGGGTAAAGGCGGCGTGGTCGACGCGACCGTCGGCGGCACCGTCAACACCTCCGGGGATCGGTCGACCGGCATCGTTGCCCAATCGATCGGCGGCGGCGGCGGCAATGGCGGCTTTTCCGGCGCTGCCAGCTTCGGCGCCAGTGTGGGTGTCGGCGGCAGTGGCGCAGGCGGCGGCGATGCCGATGCCGTCACGCTGCGCACGGCTGATGGCGCGATGCAATCGATCACCACGGACGGCGCGGATTCGGCCGGCCTGATCGTGCAGTCGGTCGGCGGCGGCGGCGGCAATGGCGGCTTTTCCGGCACACTGTCGGCGATTGCCGGCTTCGGCATGGGGGGAAGAGGCGGCGCGGCCGGCAAGGGCGTGGCGACGGAAGCCACCTATAATGGTTCGGTCGAGACTTTCCGCGAAAGGTCGGCCGGTATCATCGTGCAGTCGATCGGTGGCGGTGGCGGAAATGGCGGCGGCCAGTTCGGCCTGAGCGTCAACGCAAGCGTGGGCATCGGTGGTTCGGGCGCGGGGGGCGGCGAAGCCGGGACGGCAAAGTTCTTCTCGACGACAACACTTGACGTCACGACCCATCAGTCGGACTCGGCCGGCGTCATCGTGCAGTCGGTCGGCGGCGGCGGTGGCAATGGCGGCTTCTCGTTGAACGGCGCGGGTCTTGTGGCTGCTGTCAGCATCGGCGGCAAGGCCGGCACTGCCAGCGACGCCAAGGCAGTGACGGTCGGCATCAATTCAGGGCTGATTCACACGCTTGGCGACCGCTCCACGGGTATCATCGCCCAGTCGATCGGCGGTGGCGGCGGCAATGGCGGCGGCACGGCTTCCGCCGGCCTCGGCGCCAACGTCACAATCGGTGGCAAGGGAGGTGGCGGCGGCACGGGCTGGACCGTCGATGTCACCAATGGCGCGGCGGTACACACCGAAGGTGTCCAGTCTCATGGCATCCTGGCGCAGTCGATCGGCGGCGGTGGCGGCTCAGGCGGATTTGCCGTCTCGGTTGGCGGGCCGTCCTTCTCGCTTGGCGGCGATGGCGCGTCGGGCGGCGGGAGCAAGAAGGTCTATGTCGAAAACACAGGCCTGATCAGCACGGACAAGGATATGTCGATCGGCATCTTCGCGCAGTCGGTCGGCGGCTCGGGCGGCGACGGCGGGTTTGCGATGGCGGCCGGCGCCTTTGCCGCGGTCGGCATCGGTGGCAAAGGCGGGGCCGGCGGCGCGGCCGGCGAGGTAGAGGTCAAGAACACCACCAACATCACGACCGTGGGCTCCCTCTCACACGGCATTCTCGCCCAGTCGGTCGGCGGCGGTGGCGGCAATGGCGGATCTGTCGGAACGTTTGCCGTCGGTCTGTTCGGCGCCGCTTCCGTGGCGATCGGCGGCGGTGGCGGCGATGGCAATCTCAGCAACCAGGTCACGGTCACCCACAAAGGTGACATTCATGTCGGCGGCATGGGCTCGAAGGCCATCCTTGCGCAATCGGTCGGTGGCAGTGGCGGCAACGGCGGTTCGGCTTATTCAGGCGCGGTCAGCGCTGGTCTCTACGTGTCCGCCTCGGTCGGGGTTGCCGTGGGTGGCGAGGGCGGCAACGGAGGCAACGGTGGAAAGGTAACGGTTCGGGCTGATGGCAACCTGATTGCCGACACCGACGCAGCCGGTTCCGGCGGCATCGTTGCCCAGTCCATCGGCGGCGGCGGCGGCAATGGCGGCCGCGCTGCCACGATTTCGGGTGCAGCCAGCACGGGGGTCAGCGTTTCACTCGGTGTCACTGTTGGCGGCTGGGGTGGCGACGGTGGCAAGAGCGACCTCGTCATCGTCGACAGCGGCATGAATGGCGGCGGCAGCATCGTTACCAAAGGCGCCAACGCGATCGGCATCCTCGCGCAATCGGTGGCCGGCAGCGGCGGCAATGGCGGCGATTCCTGGGGAGCTGCAGGCGGCTTCGGGGTCAACGCCAGCATCAATGCGACAGTCAACATCGGTGGCGGCGGCGGCAAGGGCAACATCAGCGGCGATGTCGCCGTTCACAACGCCATGACGATCAAGACGGGTGGGGACATGAGCGCCGCGATCGTTGCCCAGTCGATCGGCGGCGGCGGCGGCAATGGCGGAGCGACCAATGGCGCGACGGCCGATCTCGGTACAGAAAACGGCGTCAACGTCGCCGTCAACGTTGGTGTTGGCGGGGCGGGTGGCACAGGCAACAAGTCCGGTGCCGTGGATGTTACGAATTCCGCCAATTTGACCACCGACGGCGACTATTCGTCCGGCATTGTTGCCCAATCGATCGGCGGCGGTGGCGGCATGGGCGGTGCGACAAACACGCAGGCCTTCCACGTCGGCGGCACCGCCGGCACGAGCGTTACCGCAAATGTCAGCATCGGCGGCAATGGCGGCGAAGGCAACGATGCCGCCTGTGCCGCGGACGCAGGTGGCAATGCCACTTGTTTCGATGGCAAGGTCGGTGTCGCAGTCGATAATTCGGGCGAGATCCGCACAAGCGGGTTCAACTCGGTCGGCATCCTCGCCATGTCCATCGGCGGCGGTGGCGGCGGCGGCGGCTCGGCTTCGACCAAAGAGGATATCGTCGGCCCAGGCGATGCTGGCGAGACTTCGGTCGGTATCGGCGCGGCGATCGCGCTCGGTGCCGGCGGCGCCGGCAATGGCGGCACGGTTTCGGTGACCAACCGCAATCTGATCGTCACGGACGGCGCCGATTCCTATGGCATCAGCGCCAATTCGATCGGTGGCGGCGGCGGTGTCGGCGGCTCGTCCAGCTCTGGCGTGCTTGGCACTTACGCAATCGGCGGCTCGCTTGGCGGTGCGGGTGGCAAGGGCGGCAATGGCAACCAGGTCGATGTCGTCAATATGGCCGGCGCAACGATATGGACCAAGCAGGAGCGCTCGATAGGCATCTTCGCGCAGTCGGTCGGTGGCGGCGGCGGCGCAGGTGGTGCCGGCGAAAGCAAGGGCAAGAGCGATGGCGGTGAAGTCGCGGTAAACCTGTCGCTTGGCGGCTCGGGTGAGGTCGGCGGCAACGGCGGCAAGGTCAATGTCGAAAACAGCGGCATAATCCAGACCGACAAGGCCAATTCCCACGGCATCCTGGCGCAGTCGATCGGCGGCTCCGGTGGCGTCGGCGGCGCGTCCGGCACGTCATCCACCGACTCGAAGATCGCCATCACGCTGAGCCTCGGCGGCGCCGGCGGCGCTGGCGGTACCAGCGACAAGGTTCACGTCCAGAACTTCCAGAGCGGTTCGATCCTGACGCAGGACGACAACTCGCACGGCATCTTCGCACAGTCGGTGGGCGGCGGCGGTGGTGCGGGTGGCGCTGGCTCGACGGAGACCGGTAAGGCCGAGACGGCCGTTACCATGTATATTGGCGGCCAAGGCGGCAGTGGCAGCATCGGCGGTGAGGTCGAGGTCAACAACTTCGGCAAGATTGAAACACTGGGCTATATCTCGCACGGCATTTTTGCGCAGTCGATCGGCGGTGGCGGTGGTGCCTCGGGTGCCGCGACCGGCGCATCGGAAGCAGACATGACAATCGGTGGCGGTGCCAGCATACCCAACGGGATTCCGATCCCGGTGGTCGGCGACCCCAACGACCCCGACAACGAGGCCGATGGTGGCAAGGTCACCGTCACCAACGATGGCGAGATCATCACACACAAGGATGGGTCATACGGCATCTTCGCCCAGTCCATCGGCGGCGGTGGCGGATATGGCGGCACGGTTTCGTCCGACTTCGCCGGGTCCGACTCTTTTGCCCTCAGCCTGGGCGGCAAGGGCGGCAACGGCGGCGATGGCGGAGATGTGAGGGTTGAGGTTTCCGGATCGATCGAAACCTTCGGCGCCCGCGCGCATGGCGTCGTGGCGCAGTCGGTGGGCGGCGGCGGCGGTGTCGGCGGCGACGCAAAAGGTAAAACCTCGAACGCGCTCGGCATCGGCGGCCTTGGCGGCAATGGCGGCGATGGCGGCGAGGTGACCGTGATCCGCACCGGCACCATCACCACGCATGGTGTCGATGCGGTCGCCATCATCGCTCAGTCGGTCGGCGGCGGCGGCGGCATCGGCGGCGCCGGCTTTGGGCGCTTCGGCGCCACGGCGGATGGCGGCAGCGGCATCGACAACAACACCATCGGCTTCAACACATTTGCGGGTGCCAAGGGCAATGGCGGCACGGTGACCATCCAGCAGGACGGCGAGATCGTCACCGATGGCGAGCGGGCGCACGGCATCGTGGCCCAGGCGGTGGGCGGCGGCGGCGGCCTGGCCGGCACGCTCTCCACCGGCGCTGCCGGTTCCGGCGGTGGCATCGGCGATGCCGCGGCGGCGACGGCGACGGCCATGAGCCAGGTCTGGGTCAAGGGTGCGAGCTCGTATGCCATGTTCGGACAGAGCGCGACCGGCATCGGCGACGCGCACGCGGTTACGCTGACCGCGGGCGACAGCCTGTTCGCGCAGGGTGCTGGTTCCGTGGCCGCCTACGGCGAAAGCACAGCCAACGGCGCGAAAGGCAACATCACCATCAATCTCAACGGTCATTACACGATTGGCGGCGCCGGAACCGGCGTTGCCGCCATGCTCGTCGGCGGCGCCAACAACGCGCTGACCAACCACAGCCTGCTCTACGCAATGGGAGCGACGCCGACATTCGAGATCCAGGCAGCGGATATCCAGGCATTCCAGACCTTCCTGTTGGCGCCCGGTCCCGTCGTGCCGACCAATGCGATCCTGGAATCGCTGCTCGACGATTTCAGTCCGCTGGCCATTACCGGCACGTCGGGTGATGACCATGTCGACAATTCGCGGCTGGACGACACGCTGGGACGCGTCATCGGCAACATCGATCTCGGCGGCGGCGACAACAGCTTCCACAATTTTGCCGATGCCTCGATGGTCGGACTGAAAACCATCGATCTCGGCGGCGGGCTGTTCACCAATGACGGGCTCTATACCAACCAGGGCATCGGCGTGGTGGCGAAGGTGGATGTCGGCGGCGGCTTCAAACAAAACCTCTCCGGCGATTTCGTCACCGATGTGGATCTCAACAACCAGATCACGGATGCCCTGGCACTAACGGCGGCCGGTGACTTCAACGGCGAAGCGCCGCTGAATTTCCTGTCGATCGATAAGCTGTTCACGGAATATGTGGTCGCCAATGGCTCGGGGATGACCGACTCCGGCATAGCAGCGAAGACCTTGCATCCGGCAGTGGGCTTCAACTTCCAGTTCCGGGTGGATGGCGGCACCGATCTCGTTCTTTACGCCGACAACCCGACATTCCTGGAACTGGCGCAGGATCCGGGGTCCGGCACCACCGATCCCGGCGTGTTCCAGATGGCGCAGTACCTTGACGATGTCGAGGCAGCATCGACCCCGGACAACCCGATGGCCAGGCTGATCAACATGCTGCGCTTCCTGCCCAATGAAGAGGAACTGGGTGCAGCATTGACCCGGCTCACACCGCATTATGCCGTGCATACGTTCGACATGATCAACCGCGAAGCCGACATGATGCTGGAAGCGGCGCGTGAGTGTACTGGCGTGCCTGCCTACAAGAATCCCGACGGCCGCTGCGTCTGGGCAACGATCAGCCCGCAGGCCGAGTACGGCCGCGACGCGGGTGCTGGCACTACAAGCCGCGACGACGTCCTGAAGACGATGTCGCTTGGCGGCATTGGCGAGATCGGCCAGAACTGGTCGCTTGGTGCCACGATCGGCCGCACAGAGTTCGATTCCAAGATCGGCTTTGATGGCGACCTGCTGTCGGAGACCACCGGTGAGGCCTGGCAGGCCTATGCGCTGGCCAAATATACCAACAAGAATTACTTCGTGGACTTTGCACTCGGTGGCGGCACGGGCTCGTTCAAGGGCGAACGCGACACCCATATCGACCCGGCATTCTACATTCCGGGCGAAACGTTGGTGGGTGATTATCTCGACGAGGTAATGCTGCCTGGCATCGGCAGCAGCGTCACCTACACACAGAAGACCGCGATGTTCGGCGGCTCGGCGCGGTTGGGTTTCACCCGGGAGATGGGCGCGTTCTATCTGCAGCCGACAGTGCAGTTCGACGCGCGCTGGCTGCGTGTCTCAGGCACGGAGGAGGGTTCGGTCGCCGCCTTCAACTTCGATGGCTCGGCCAACACCTACTATTCTGCAACCCCTGCAATCGAGATCGGCACCGACATCGCGCTCAGCGACATTGCCAGCCTTCGCGTCTACGGCAAGGCCGGGGCGGAGTTTTCCAACAAGGAGTGGGAAATCGAAGGTCGCTTCGCGGCGGCGGAGAATCTGCCTGGCAACCCCGCATTGCACTTGACGGAGGCCGTCGATTCGCCGCTCTATCGGGTCGGCGCCGGCCTTGAACTGAATGGCGTCAATGGCGTCGGCATGTCCGTCAGATATAATGGCGCCTTCGGCGAAACGGTTAAACAGAACGCGATCAGCGCGTCTCTCAAGGTCAGCTTCTAGCTGGCCCGAGGCGGAGCCGGGCGGGAGGGGTCTTGATGAGGAAGTTCGCGTATTTCGTGGCGATGCTGGGTGTTGCCTGCACCGTCGGTGTGCCGGCCGTTGCAGCGCAAACCAAGAGCGACAAGGCGGTCGCGGCACCGGCTGCCGCCGATGCGCCGCAGTTGCCCGGTGGCGCGTCGGCACTGTCCGAAACCCACGGCGACTGGACGGTCAATTGCCAGATATCAGGCGCGACCAAAACTTGCAGCCTGTCGCATCAGCAATTCAACAAGCAGAACAATCAGCGCCTGCTGGCGATCGAGCTGTCGAGCAAGACCGGCGAGGATGCCACGGGAACGCTTGCGCTGCCGTTCGGCCTGGCGCTGGCCAAGGGGGTGAGCCTGACCATCGACGATCAGAAGCTGGACGGCAGCCTGGCGTTCAACACCTGCCAGGTCGTCGGCTGTCTGGTGCCGGTGGTGTTCGATGCGACTGTCACGCCGCTGCTGAAATCAGGCACCACGCTGAAGATCGACGCTTTCGCGGCAGACACCGGACAAGCGGTGAGCTTTTCCATTCCGCTCAACGGCTTCGCCGGCGCACTTGCCCGGACCGCGGAGCTTTTGACCAATTGATGTGAGCCGCAGGACTTAAAGCGCGCGCCGCCTGAACGCAGTCTCGCGGCAGGGCGGTGCGTCACTGCAGCAGAACATTTTTCAGTCAAACGACGATTGTTTTAAGCCGTTCGGCGATCAGGGCGGCAAGCCGAGCCGCCACTTCGTCCTTGCTCATCTCCGGCCATTCCTCGACACCGGCCTTTGACACGATCCGCACCCGGTTGCGATCGCCGCCCATCACGCCCGAAGAGCCGACGCCGCTTCCCTGCGACACGTCGTTGGCAACGATGAGATCGGCGCCTTTCTTCTTGAGCTTGGCCTCGGCGTTGCGCAGGAGATCCTGTGTCTCGGCGGCGAAGCCGATAACCAGGCCGGGTCGCTGGCTGTGATGGCCGACGCCGGCGAGAATGTCGGGATTCTCGACCATGCGCAGCACCGGCGGCTCTTCGCCCGCGACCTTCTTGATCTTCTCACCG
The DNA here is from genome assembly GCF_003997975.1 of Mesorhizobium sp. M7A.F.Ca.US.005.03.1.1. NCBI lineage: Bacteria > Pseudomonadati > Pseudomonadota > Alphaproteobacteria > Hyphomicrobiales > Phyllobacteriaceae > Mesorhizobium > Mesorhizobium sp. M7A.F.Ca.US.005.03.1.1. The sequence goes on along the minus strand of NZ_RZRO01000050.1, from coordinate 39,324 downwards.
GCCGAGTTCTCGGTGCGCCAGTCGGCCACGGCGGCGACGAACACCGCCGCATCTGCGGGCAAGAGCCGTTCCACCGCGTCGCGCATCTCCTGCGCACGCTCGACGTGAATGGTCTTCACTCCGGGGGGATCGGCGATGCCGACAGGGCCGGAGACGAGGCGCACATCGGCGCCGAGCCTGGCCAGTGCTGCCGCGATGGCATGGCCCTGCTTGCCGGACGAGCGGTTGGCGATGTAGCGCACCGGGTCGATCGGCTCATGGGTCGGGCCGGAGGTGACGATGATCTTGCGCCCCGACAGCGGCCTGGGGCCGACATCGAGCAGCGCCTCGACCGCGGCAACGATCTCCAGCGGCTCGGCCATGCGGCCTTCGCCCGCCTCATTGCTTTCGGCCATCTCGCCCCTGGCCGGGCCGACGAAGGTGACGCCGTCCTTCTGCAGCGTCGCGCGGTTGCGGCGGGTGGCCGGATGCGCCCACATTCTGGGGTTCATGGCCGGCGCCATCAGCACCGGCTTGTCGGTGGCGACAAGCACGGTGGAGGCCAGATCGTTGGCGTGGCCGTTTGCGAGCTTCGCCATCAGGTCGGCGGTGGCGGGCGCCACCACCAGCAGATCGGCCTCGCGCGACAGCCTGATATGGCCGACATCGTGTTCGTCATTGCGGTCGAACAGCTCGGTGAAGACATGGTCGGCGGAGAGCGCGCCGACCGACAGCGTGGTGACGAATTCCTGCGCGGCCGATGTCATGACCACCCGAACCGCGGCCCCGCGCTCGCGCAGCCGGCGGATCAGATCCAGCGCTTTGTAGGCGGCGATGCCGCCGCCGATGATGAGCAGGATGCGCTTGCCGGAGAGGCTCATGCACCCTCCCAAGGATTGACTATGCTGATACCGCAATCGGAAAAGTCAGCAACATTTCTAGTCACCACCGCAAAGCCCCGCGAGCGAGCAACCGAGGCGATCTGTGCGTCAAATTCGCGTATAGGACGTCCCAGAAATCGTCTGTTCGAAACAATCTCCGCGTATGCTTCGGCTTCGCGGTCACCGAACGCGAGCACTGGGGTCTTGAGCCATTTGGTGAAAAAGGCCCCGATGACACTACCCAGTGCAGCCTTACGCGTTCCGTCCGGCATGTTCGCAAGCCCAACGAGCAGCTCTGCCTTGGTCATCACCGTGACATATGAGCGGGTCGCGAGCGAGCTATCCATCCAGGTAGCCACCCCTGCATCCGGCCGTGGTTTGAAGGTTTCCGAGATAACATTCGTATCCAGCACGAACATGGTTAGTCAAATTTCAGTGGCTCGCGCGTAGGGCCGCGCTCCGGCAACTCGACATCGAAACCGCCATGGGGCTCAACCAGCCTACGAATCGCGGCATAGAGTGACTCTCCCCGAGGGTCTTGGTCCACACCGTCCGAAAGAACACTCTTGGCAAGAACGCTACGCGCTTCCTCTTCCATTGAGACTCCCCTCACGGCAGCTCGCTCACGCAGTTTCTGCTTCACGTTGGTGTCGAGATTGCGGATGGTAAGTGTGCTCATGTTTTTGCTCCTTACCTCAACCTAGTCCATGAAAGCGTTGCTTTCAATGATAGCAATGCCGGCACTGCTGTCACCGAGACTCAGATCATCTTCCAGGCGATATAGACCAGCGTCAGCGCGATCACCCAGAGTGCCCAGCGGCCGGAACGGCTGTAGCGCGCTTCGGCCTTGCCGATGGCGTGGGCAGTGGTCTCGTCGAAGCGCAGGCCATGCTCGGCCATCAGGTCGATCTCGCGCGACAGCCGGTCAGTGCGCGCCGCAAGCTCGGGCACCTGGCGGGCCAGCGTCAGCAGCGCCTTGGCGCCATCGCGCGCATCCATCATCATGCCACGCGGCCCAAGATTGCCTGATATCCAGTCGCCGACCACCGGCTCGGCAGTCTTCCACATGTTGAAGGCCGGGTCGAGCGTGCGCGCCACGCCCTCGACCACCACCATGGTCTTCTGCAGCAGGATCAGTTCGGGCCGCGTCGCCATGTCGAAGAGCTCGGTAACCTCGAACAGCAGCGTCAGAAGCTTGGCCATCGAGATGGTCTCGGCCGGCTGGCCATGGATCGGCTCGCCGATCGCCCGGATCGCCTGCGCGAAGGCCGCGACATTGTGCTGGCGCGGCACATAGCCGGCCTCGAAATGGACCTCAGCGACGCGCAAATAGTCGCGCGTGATGAAGCCGTAGAGGATTTCGGCGAGGAAGCGGCGCTCCTTCTTGCCGAGCCGGCCGGCAATGCCGAGATCGACGGCAACGATGGTGCCGTTCGCCTCGACGAACAAATTGCCCGGATGCATGTCGGCGTGGAAAAATCCGTCGCGCAGCGTGTGGCGCAGGAACGACTGGATCAGGTTTGTGGCGATGGTTTTCAGATCGTGGCCCGCCGCGACCAGTCCGGCAATGTCGTTCATCTTCACGCCGTCGACCCACTCCATGGTCAACACGTCGCGGCCGGTACGCTCCCAGTCGACGGACGGCACGCGAAAGCCGGGGTCGTGCCTGGTGCTTTCGCCGAGCTCCGAGAGGGCCGCCGCCTCGAGGCGAAGATCCATCTCGATCTTGGTGGTCTGAGCCAGCGTCTGGGTGACCTCGACCGGCCGCAGCCGGCGGGACGAGGGGATGTATTTCTCCTGCAGGCGAGCGGCAAGGAAATAGCTTTCGAGATCCTGGAAGAAGCGGCGGCGCACGCCGGGCCGGATCACCTTGACCGCCACCTTGGTGGCAACGCCGTCATGCATGGCGTCGGCGGCATGGACCTGGGCGATGGAGGCGGCGGCGACCGGATCGCCGAATTGCGCGTAGAGATCGCCGACTTTGCGCCCGAGCGAGGCTTCGATGGCCGCTATGGCTTCGGCCTTCGGAAAGGTGTGCATCTTGTCCTGCAACATGGCGAGATCGAGCGCCATGTCGTTGCCGACGACGTCGGGCCGTGTCGCCAGGAACTGGCCGAGCTTTACATAGGAGGGACCGAGCCGGACGACCGCCTTGGCCAGCCGGTCGCTGCGCTCATAGGCCAGCGCGCGGCGGCGCGTGAACAGCCGTGCCATCCGCCAGCCGAACTTCGGCAGGCCGGACAGTTCCTCACCCGGCAGAGCGGCGACGACACCCTCGCGGACCAGCACCCAGCCGGCCCTTACGAGCCGGAATCCTGCACTGACATTGCTCATGGCCGCGCCAACCCTGCCGGCTCTTTGAGCCGGCATAGCACACGTCGATTGTGAGAAATGCGGTCCGGCCTCAAAGCTTCCAGCCCGAATGAAGTGCTGCAATACCGCCGGAATAGTTGCGGAAGGAAACGCGGTCGAAGCCGGCGCGGGAAATCATCGTCGCGAAATTCTGCTGGTTGGGAAACCTGGCGATCGATTCGACCAGATAGGAATAGGGCTCGCCGTCGCCGGTGACCATCTTGCCGATCTTTGGAATGGCGTTGAACGACCAGGCTTCATAGGCCTTGTCGAGCAGCGGCATCTCGACCTCGGAAAATTCCAGGCACAGGAAGCGCCCACCGGGCTTCAGCACGCGAAACGCTTCGCCCAAGGCCACCTCGATGCGCGGTACGTTGCGGATGCCGAAAGCGATGGTATAGGCATCGAATGTGGCATCAGGGAAGGGCAGTTCCTCGGCATTGGCCTCGACGAAATCGGTGTTGCCGGACAGGCCCTTCTTTTCGGCCCGGTCGCGGCCGACAGCCAGCATCGAGCCATTGATGTCGAGCACAGTGGCATGGGCATTGCCGTGGCTGGCATCGACGATGCGAAAGGCAATGTCGCCGGTGCCTCCGGCAACGTCGAGCACCTTCCAGCCCGCCCGTTTAGGCGGATTGAGCCAGGTGACCATGGCGTCCTTCCACAGCCGGTGCAGGCCGGCCGACATCAGATCGTTCATCAGGTCGTAGCGGTTGGCGACCTTGTGGAAAACATCGTTGACCAGGGACTGCTTGTCGCCAGCCCCTACACGCTTGAAACCATAGGAGGTTTCCATGCCGCCCGCGGCCGTGGTTCTCTCAACTGACATTTTTTTGATCCGTCATAAAACCGGCGGGACCATAGCCGATCGATGGTGCGGGCGCTATTGTTTAAGGCGCGGTGTTCAGCCGCGCTTCCAGGTGGCGGGTTTTCGAGACCTGGACGGACCGACGGGATGATTGAATGCCTTTGAAAGCGGAACTGCACTGCCACATCGAAGGGGCAGCGGCGCCCGAACTCGTCATCCGCCAGGCGCAGAAATACGGCAAGGACACCTCGCCCTATATCCAGAACGGTTCCTTCGTCTGGCACGATTTCACCTCCTTCCTGGCGGCTTATGATTTTTCCGCCGATCTGTTCCGGACCGAGGAGGACTATGCGCGGCTGGCCGACCACTATCTGACCAGCCTTGCCCGCGATGGCGCCATCTATTCCGAGGTGTTCACCTCGCCGGACCACGCTAAAAAAGCCGGCCTGTCGCCCAAGGCCTATACCGACGCGCTCGGCGAAGGCATGGCCCGCGCCAAGGCCAAGACCGGCATCGAGGGCCGCATGATCGTCACCGGCGTGCGCCATGTCGGCGTCGAGTCGATCGAGCAGGCGGCGCGCTTCGCGGCGCGCTGCGGGCATCCGCTGGTCACCGGTTTCGGCGTTGCCGGCGATGAGCGGATCGGTGATATGGAGGACTATGTCAGGGCTTTCGAGATCGCTCGCGAAGCCGGGCTCGGCATCACCATCCATGCCGGCGAACTGACGGGCTGGGAGACCGTCCAGGCGGCGCTGGATCACATCCGTCCGTCCCGCATCGGCCATGGCGTGCGCGCCATCGAGAACCTGGACCTCGTCCGGCGCATCGCCGACGAGGGCATCGTGCTGGAATGCTGCCCCGGTTCCAACATCGCGCTCAAGGTGTTCGACAGTTTCGCCGATCATCCGTTTCCGGCCCTGCAGGCGGCAGGCTGCAAGATGACGCTCAATTCCGACGATCCGCCCTATTTCTGGACCTCGCTCAAGCGTGAATACGATATCGCTGCCGAGCATTTCTCGATGAACGACAAGGCGCTGACCGCCGTCACCAGAACGGCCATCGAGGCCGCTTTCGTCGATAGAAAGACAAAGACGGCACTTCTTGCCCGGTTGAACAGCGCGGCACGCTGATTTCCGCCGACAAAGCTGTGGTCGGTGCGGGCCAAGCGGTTCCTTGGCCGGCGCATTGCCGCTAGGGTTCGCCCAGGCAGCTTGAAGCGCGGCGCGTCCGAAAGGGCGATGCGCGCATTTTCGGGCGCAGGCATCAGGAGAACACCATGCAGGGCGTCACCGTCGTCGACCACCCGCTTGTCCAGCACAAGCTGACCATCATGCGCAAGAAGGAAACCTCGACGGCGGGCTTCCGCCGGCTGCTGCGCGAAATCTCGCTGCTGCTCGGCTACGAGGTCACCCGCAATCTCGAACTGACGACGACGACCATCGAAACGCCGATGGAAACCATGGAAGCGCCGACGCTCGAGGGCAAGAAACTGGTCTTCGCCTCGGTGCTGCGCGCCGGCAACGGCTTGCTGGAAGGCCTGCTCGACCTGGTGCCGGCGGCGCGCGTCGCCCATGTCGGTCTCTACCGCGATCACGAAACGCTGGAGGCGGTCGAATATTTCTTCAAGGCGCCGAGCGACCTCGCCGACCGGCTGGTGATCGTCGTCGATCCGATGCTGGCCACCGCCAATTCGGCGATCGCGGCGATCGACAAGCTGAAAGAGCGCGGCGCCACCAACATCCGTTTCCTTTGCCTGCTGGCGGCGCCCGAAGGCATCGAGCGCTTCATCAAGGCGCATCCGGACGTTCCCGTCTTCACCGCTTCGATCGACCGCCAGCTCAACGAGAAGGGCTACATCATGCCCGGCCTCGGCGACGCCGGCGACCGCATGTACGGGACCAAGTAATACCAGACCAAGTCGCCTGGTACGATTTACCAAATATTTACGCAAAGGCGCGGTTTTGGCGCGCGTTAAAGCGGCAAACACCATCCGGGCTTAACGATCGGCTGTCACTACAGCGCCGCGCGTCCGTTTCGGACGCGCAAAGGACGCTGTAGCACTTTGATTTTGTGCATGAGCCTTTCCGAAAATCGTTCCCGATTTTCGGGGTCATGCGGCGAGGCCGATCCATGCTGCGCAAACTTCTGATCCTCGCCGTTTTCGCCGGTACATCGGCATCGATACCGATTGTGTATCAGTCGAATCCGCAACTCGTCGAAAACCTGCTGAGGTCGGCGGTGCCGGGCAAACAAGCGGTCGAAGCCCAGCCGAACGTCAATCTGGCATCGGTGCCCAACAAGCCCGCGGCACCGCTGCCGATGGGCCGCAAGGTCCTCGTCGCGGCAGACGAACGCGGGCATTTCTCGTCACCCTTCAAGCTCAACGGACGTCAGGTCGACGGCATGATCGACACCGGCGCCACATTGGTCGCCATCAACATTTCGACGGCACGCAGGATCGGCCTGTCGCTGAACGCTTCCGACTTCAACCGCGAGGTCAACACCGCCAACGGCACCATCAAGGCGGCCGTGGCCATGATCGACCGCCTGCAGATCGGCAGCATCACCGTCAATGACGTCCAGACCATCGTGCTCGACGACAGGGCGCTGCGCACCAATCTGATCGGCATGAGCTTCCTCAACCGGCTCGACAAATACCAGGTCGAGAACGGCACGCTGCTGCTCGTCCAGTAAGGCTATTCGTTTTCCCAAATTCCCAAGGGAAAGCGCTATGCGCTTTTTCCCGGGGAGAACCGTTTCACACTTTTCCTGGAATTGCTCTAGCCGCGCGGCAGAATCCGCCGGATGACCGACTTGTCGGCGGGCGGCTTCGAGGCGCCGACCATATAGGCCGAAAGCACGGTTGCCGCGGCGGCCTCGGCATCGGCCGATGAGCGGGCATGGATCAGCGCCAGCGGCTCGCCGATCCCAACCTCCGCACCGACCGGCAATAGTCTGGTGATGCCGACCGCAGGGTCGATCTGGTCGTCCGGCCGCGTGCGTCCACCTCCCAGGCCGACCACGGCGAGCCCGATATCGCGGGTGGCGATGCCGGTGACGAAGCCATTTGCGGTCGCCTTGACGGCAAGTTCGGTCGCCGCCGCAGGCAGATATTTTTCCGGTTTCTCGATGAAATCGGCGGGGCCGCCAAGCGCGGCCACCATGCGTGCGAAAGTGGCGGCGGCGCGGCCGCTGGCGAGCGTCTCGGTGGCGCGCCGCATGCCATCCTGGTTGGACGACACCAGCCCGGCCGACTGCAGCATTTCGGCGGCCAGCGCCAGCGTCACATCTTCGAGCCGACGGTCACGATACCGGCCGGTGAGGAAATCGACGGCGTTGCGCACCTCGACTGCGTTGCCGGCGGCCGACGCCAGCGGCTCGTTCATGCCGGTGATCAACGCCGAGGCCTTCAGTCCGGCGCCGTTGGCGATCTCAACCAGGCTGTTGGCGAGTGCGGTGGCGTCGCGCGATTTTTCCATGAAGGCGCCGTTGCCGACCTTGACGTCGAGCACCAGCGATTGCAGCCCGGCCGCCAGCTTCTTCGACAGGATCGAAGCGGTGATCAGCGGCACCGATTCGACCGTGCCGGAGACATCGCGGATCGCATAGAGTCGTCGATCGGCGGGCGCGAGGTCGGCGGTCTGGCCGATGATGGCACAGCCTGTTTCGAGCACCGCCTTGCGAAACAGCGCGACATCGGGCTGGCTGATGTAGCCCGGGATGGCATCCATCTTGTCCAGCGTACCGCCGGTGTGGCCAAGGCCACGGCCCGAGATCATCGGCACATAGGCGCCGCAGGCGGCGACGATCGGCGCCAGCATCAGCGAGACATTGTCACCGACGCCGCCGGTCGAATGCTTGTCGGTGACCGGGCCTGGCAGGTCCGACCAGTCGAGCACATCGCCGGAATCGCGCATCGCCAGCGTCAGCGCCACGGCCTCGTCGCGGTTCATGCCGTTGAAGAACACCGCCATGGCGAAGGCGCCGGCCTGGCCGTCGGTAACGGCGCCTGACGTCACGCCCGCGACGAAGCCGGCGATCTCCTCCTCCGACAGCCTGAGGCCATCGCGCTTGCGGCGGATGATTTCCTGGGGAAGCATCAGATCTCCAGCAGTCCGTCGCGGAACACGCGCTGCAGGATCGTCGCCAGCCGCGCGCCGCCGACCGGCGCCATGTCCTTGGTCTCCTGGTGCGAAAGCTCGGCCCCGGTCATGCCGGCCGCCAGATTGGTGATGACCGAACAGGCGGCGACGCGCAGTCCGAGGAAGCGGGCGAGAATGACCTCCGGTACGGTCGACATGCCGACCGCATTGGCGCCCATGATGCGCGCCATGCGGATTTCGGCCGGCGTTTCGAAGCATGGGCCGGAGAACCACATATAGACGCCCTTGTGCAGGGTGGTGCCGGTCGCTTTTGCCGCCCGCTCGATGGCCTGGCGGATGCCGGCATCATAGGCTTCGGTCAGGCCGACAAAACGCCGGTCGCTTGGTTCGCCGATCAGCGGGTTGGTGCCCGAGAAATTGATGTGGTCCGATATCAGCATCACCGAGCCCGGCGGCATGTCCGGATCGACCGAGCCGGCGGCATTGGTGAGGATCAGTTTCGTGATGCCGATGCCGGCAAGCACTTCCAGCACCGGCCGCATCGCCGCGGCGTTGCCGTGCTCATAGTAATGGGCACGGCCCGACAGCAGCAGCACCGGCACGCCGGCAAACAGCCCTGCCACCACTTCGCCGGCGTGCCCGGTGACACCGCTTCTGGGAAAGCCGGGCAGGTCGGCATAGGAGATGCGGATCGGGTCCTCGATCTGGTCGACCAGACCGCCGAGGCCCGAGCCGAGCACCAGTGCCGTGGCCGGCGCCAGGCCGTCCAGCCTTTCGACGAGATGATCCAGGGCTTTTTCCGTCATCGTTGCCAGCTGTTCATTTGAGCCTGTTGCTCATTTCAAAATATCGCCGCGGAAGCCGTAAGGCAGCATGTCGCCCATGGTCACGGTTTCGGCCACACCCGCATTGTCGCAGAGATAGAGCTTTGTTTCCGGCCGGCAGAATTCGGCAAGCCGCTGGCGGCAGCCGCCGCAAGGCGAGCATTTGGCCATGCGTTCGGCAAGCACGGCGATTTCCACGATCTTGCCGCCGCCGCCCATGATGTAGTGGCCGAGCGCCGTGGTCTCGGCGCACCAGCCTTCCGGATAGGAGGCGACTTCGATGTTGGCGCCGGTAAAGACGCGACCGTCCTCGGTGCGCAGGGCAGCGCCGACCGGAAACTTAGAATAGGGCGCGTAGGCCTTGGCCATGGCGGCCTTGGCGGCCTCGAACAGATCATGCGACATTCAGCGTTCTCTCCGATGATCGTGTTCAAAACCCGGCGCAAAGCCGACCCGTCGCTCAACGTTCCTTGACGTAAGGCACGCCGCCGGCGCGTGGCGGAATGGCCTTGCCGATGAAGCCGGCGAGCAGGATGACGGTGAGGATGTAGGGCAACGCCTGCATGAACTGCGCCGGCACCTTGCCGATGATGGGCAGCGGGGATCCTTGCAGGCGGATCGACGCTGCGTCCAGGAAGCCAAACAGCAGGCAGGCGAACATGGCGTTGACCGGCTTCCACTTGGCGAAGATCAAGGCTGCCAGCGCGATATAGCCCTTGCCGGCAGTCATGTCCTTCACGAAGCCGCCATTTTGCACCATCGACAGGTAGGCGCCGGCAATGCCGGTGAGGATGCCGGTGCAGATCAGCGCCCGGTAGCGCAGCCAGGCGACCGAGATGCCGGCGGTGTCGACGGCGGCCGGGTTCTCGCCGACGGCGCGAAGGCGCAGGCCGAAGCGGGTGCGAAACAGCACCCACCAGGTGAACGGCACCATCAGGAAGGCAAGATAGACCAGGATCGAGTGGCCCGACAGGAGTTCGGCATAGACCGGTCCGATGATCGGCACGTCGCGGATGGCCTCGGCGCCCGGCAAGGTGATGGCCTCGAAGCGCTCGCCCGGTTGCAGCGCCGGCGTGCGCCCGCCCTGCTGGAACCAGGCCTGGCCGAGGATGATGGTTGAGCCGGCGGCGATGAAATTGATCGCCACGCCGGAGACGATCTGGTTGCCGCGATGAGTGATCGAGGCAAAGCCGTGGATCATGGCGAAGGCGACCGAGATCACGACCGCCATGCCGAGGCCGAGAAAGGCCGAATGGAACACGGAAGCTGCGGCCGCACCGGCGAAGGCGCCGACAAGCATCTTGCCTTCGAGGCCGATGTCGAAGATGCCGGCGCGTTCCGAATAGAGCCCGGCGAGGCAAGCAAGCAGCAGCGGCACCGAGAGGCGGATGGTGGAGTCCAGTGTCTGGATGATCGCGTTGAACACATCCATCTCAGGCACCTTTCCCCTTGACCGCTTCCATGCCGACCGATCGCGGACTGAACGAGGCAAACAGCGCCTGGATATAGGGCCGGAACATGTGCTCGAGGGCACCGGCAAACAGGATCACCAGGCCTTGAATGATGACGATCATGTCGCGGCTGATTGCCGGCATCTCGAAGGCGAGTTCGGCGCCGCCCTGGTAGAGCATGCCGAACAGGACCGCCGCCAATACGATGCCGACAGGGTGCAGGCGGCCCATCAGCGCCACGGCGATGCCGACGAAGCCGGCGCCGGAAACGAAGTCGATGGCGACATTGTGCTGATCGCCCATCACCGGATTGAGCGCCATCATGCCGGCCAGTGCGCCCGAGATCATCATGGCGGTGATGATGATGCGGGTTTCGGAAATGCCGGCATAGCGTGCCGCCTTCGGGCTGTGACCGTAGGTGCGCATCTCGTAGCCGAGCTTGGTGCGCCAGATCAGCAGCCAGACCAGGAAGGCCATGACCAGCGCCAGCAGGAAGGTGACGTTGAGCGGCGCCGAACGGATCTTGGCGCCGAACAGCTCGATGATCCAGTTGAGTTTGGGCAGTTCCGCGCCGGCGAGGAAGTTGCGCGTCTGCGGCGCTTGCGAGGCGGCTGGCTTCAACGGGCCGACCAGCAGGTAAACCATGATCGAGGCGGCGATGAAGTTGAACATGATGGTGGTGATGACGATGTGCGAGCCGCGCTTGGCCTGCAGATAGGCCGGGATAAGCGCCCACAATGCGCCCACCGCCGCCGCAGCAATGATCGCCAGCGGGAAGGTCAGCCACCACGGCAGTGTACTGTCGAAGCTCAGGCAGACGATGGCGATGCCAAGGCCGGCGATGTAGGCCTGCCCCTCGGTGCCGATGTTGAACAGGCCGCAATGCGCGGCCACCGCCACCGAAAGCCCGGTGAAGATGAAGGTGGTGGCATAAAACAGGGTGAAGGCGATGCCTGTGCCTTTGCCGAAGGCGCCTTCGACCAGGATGACGGCGGCGCGCAACGGATTCTCACCGACCAGAAGCACGACGAAGCCGGCGACGACGAAGGCGACGAACAGATTGATCAGCGGGATCAGGCCATAGTCGGCCCAGGCCGGCAGTTTGGCGTAAGGCGTGCTCAAAGTGCTGCCTCCTGGTGCTCGATGCCGGCCATCAGCAGGCCGAGCTCGCCCTCGGTCGCTTCGGAGCCGCGCTCGCCGACGATGCGGCCGGCAAACATCACCAGGATACGGTCGGACAGCGAACGGATCTCGTCCAGCTCGACCGACACCACCAGCACCGCCTTGCCCTGATCGCGCATGGCGATCAGGCGCTTGTGGATGAACTCGATGGCGCCGACATCGACGCCGCGTGTCGGCTGGCCGACGATCAGCACGCCCGGGTCCTGTTCCATCTCCCGTGCCAGCACGATCTTCTGCTGGTTGCCGCCGGAGAAATTGGCGGTCTTCAGCCGGCAGTCGGCCGGGCGGATGTCGTATTTGGCGATCTTGTCCCTGGCATCGTTGCGGATGGCATCGATGTTGAGGAACGGCCCCTTCAAATAGCGGGGATCATCGTGATAGCCGAGGATCGAATTCTCGTTCTCCTCGAAGGCCAGCACCAGCCCGACGTGATGGCGGTCCTCCGGCACATGCGCCAGGCCACGGTCGCGCAACTCTCCGGGGTCGGCGGCACCGGTCAGGTCGATCGGCTTGCCATCCAGCATGACCGAGCCGGAAACGGCACGCCTGATGCCGGAAATCGCCTCGAGCAGTTCGGATTGTCCGTTGCCGGCGACACCGGCGATGCCGACGATCTCGCCGGCCCTGATATCGAAGGAGATGTCGTCGACCATGGTGACGCCGCGCGTATCCCTGACCGTCAGGTTCTTGACTGCGAGCTTGACGGCGCCGGCCTCTGCCTCGCCCTTCTCGACCCGCAAGAGCACGCGCCGGCCGACCATCAGCTCGGCCAGTTCCTCGACAGTCGTCTTCCTGGTCTCGCGCGTCGCCACCATCGTGCCCTGGCGCATGACCGACACCGTGTCGGTGATGGCCATGATCTCGCGCAATTTGTGGGTGATCAGCACCACCGTCTTGCCCTGGTCCTTCAACTGCCGAAGGATGCGGAACAGATGGTCGGCTTCGGCCGGCGTCAAAACGCCCGTCGGTTCGTCGAGGATCAGGATCTCGGCGCCGCGATAGAGCGCCTTCAGGATCTCGACACGCTGCTGCAGGCCGACCGGCAGTTCCTCGATGATTGCATCGGGATCGACTTCCAGCCCGTATTCACGCTCCAGCCGCTCCAGTTCGGAGCGCGCCTTGGCGATGCTCTTCTTCAAGAGCGCATCGCTTTCGGCGCCGAGGATGACGTTCTCCAGCACTGTGAAATTGTCGACCAGCATGAAGTGCTGATGCACCATGCCGATGCCGAGCGCGATGGCGTCATTGGGGGTCTTGATCGAAGCCGGCTGGCCGCCAACGCGGATCTCGCCGCTGTCGGCCTGGTAGAAGCCGTAGAGGATCGACATCAGCGTCGACTTGCCAGCGCCGTTCTCGCCGACAATGCCGTGGATCGTGCCGCGACCGATCTCAAGATTGATGTCCCGGTTGGCGCGCACCGCACCAAAACTCTTGTTGATGCCGATCAACTCGATTGCGGCTTGCGCCATGCAGCCTGTCCCACTCTTATTTTTTTATCGCTTGGTCAAAACGCCTAGCATGACGCTCCGCCCGTGCCAATTGGCGGAGCAGGTTCACTCTCGACAAATCCCGGTGCGCTTGTCAATTTGCAACGTGGCCGGGGCCTTCACATTCGCTAGTATGACGGAGCCGAAATTCGCATTGCGGCGCAAGACATCGCGGCGCAAGACATCGCGGTGAAGACTGGGGAATTCACATGACCATACCCGCCGACCGGCTGACGACGCTGGAAATCCGCGCCGCCGAGCAGGAGAAGACCATCGAGGAACTGTCCGGCCAGATCGCCGAGCAGTGGAAAGTGATCGAGCGCATGCAGCGCAAGCTCGACGCGCTGACGGATCGCTTCCTGGCGCTGGAGGAGCAGACGGGAGATGAAGTGCCTGTAACCAAGCCGCCGCACTGGTGAGGAAAAAGGGAAGGGCGCACGCCATGGCCAGTGAAAGCGATCGCATTGCACGGGCCAGCGACTATGTGCGTGGCCTGATGAACGATGCGGAGCGCGAACGGGCCGAACGTGATCTGGAGATCGACCCGGCCTTCCGCGACGAGGTCGTGCGACTTGCCGAGCGCATGCACGTCTTCGACCGTGCCGAACCGGGGGATGGCGAAGAGCGCTGGAAGCAGATCACGCAGCGCATTGGCGACCTGCCGCAGATGCGTAGTTCTGGCCTGAGCGACGCCAGGCCGCCAACCGTGATCCGAAGCCTGTCGCAGCGGCCATACGGCGTCGGCGTCCACGCGCTGGGCGGCCGGCGTGGATTTGTGGTTGCCGCCGGACTGATGGTGGCGTTCGCGCTCGGTTGTCTCGTCGCGAAGCTGCTATAGGCGAGGCCGGCGAGACATCAGAGCCATCGTCTCGCCGTCCGAACTGCATATCTCAACGATGTTCCAGCCGAGGGCCGCGTAGAAACCACGCGCATCCCATGTGTAGAGATAGAGCATCTCGACGCCCCGTGACGCCGCATGGGCTTCCGTTGCCTTGACCAGCGCGGTGGCGATGCCTTGGCGTCGATACCTTGCATCGACAACCAACCCGGCCAGCCATGGCGTCAGATCATGCGCGGGCTCCAATTCGTGGCGGACCAGCAGGCATGTCCCGACCGGGGTGTCGCCGATCCGGGCCACGAATGCCGCCTCGAAACCGTCACCGGCGATCAAGTCGCGAAGCCCTGCAGCATCTTCCCCGAGAGTCCTTCCGGTTCCCTCGAAAAAGGCAGACAGGCGCAGTTGCGCGACCGCTGCTACGTCGTGCTCGCCCATGGGTCCGATCGTCGGCTGCATCTGTATCTCGAAACGGTGTCCGGCACGGAGCGAAGGTTTCGCTCGATCCGGTAAAGGCAAAACCGCCGGGCTGGCGCCCGGCGGTTTGCAGATCATGGCTGTGTGTTCGTGCCGCTCAATAGGGGCAGGCGTTGTCAGTCGTATAGTCGTGTACTTCGACCTTGCCGGCAATGATGTCGGCCTTGGCTTTTTCGACGGCCGCCTTCATCTCGTCCGTCACCAGCGCCTTGTTGTTTTCGTCCATGGCGTAGTCGACGCCGCCTTCCTTGAGGCCGAGATTCTCGACGCCGCCCTTGAAGGTGCCGTTCTTGCCGTCCATGAAGGCGGTGTAGACGGCGACGTCTACGCGCTTCAGCATCGAGGTCAGTACCTTGCCGGGCTGCAGGCCGTTCTGGTTGGAATCGACGCCGATGCCGAGCTTGCCGGCATCTGCCGCCGCCTGCAGCACGCCGACGCCGGTGCCGCCTGCCGCGGCATAGACCACGTCGGAGCCCTGGTCGATCTGCGTCTTGGCGATCTCGCCGCCCTTGGCCGGATCGTTCCAGGCAGCCGGCGTGTCACCCGTCATGTTCTGGATGACATCGGTCGCGCCGGCCGATTTGGCACCGCCGACATAGCCGCATTCGAACTTGCGGATCAGCGGGATGTCCATGCCGCCGACGAAGGAGACCTTCTTCGACTTCGAGGCCATCGCCGCCATGATGCCGACGAGATAGGAGCCTTCGTTTTCCTTGAATACCAGCGAGCGGACATTGGGCATGTCGACGGCGTCGTCGATGATGGCGAAGTTGAGATCGGGATATTCGGCCGCGACCTTCTTCAGTGCATCCTCCCAGGCGAAGCCGGCCATGACGATCGGGTTGTGGCCGTCCTCGGCGAAGCGGCGCAGCGCCTGCTCACGCTGCGAGGCATTGGAGACCTCGAATTCGACGTAGGCCGTGCCGGTTTCCGTCTTGAATTTCTCGGCGCCGTGATAGGCAGCCTCGTTGAAGGATTTATCGAATTTGCCGCCGAGATCATAGAGGATGGCCGGCTGGACATCCGCGGCGAAAGCCGGAAGAACCATTGCGGTTGCGGCCAGGAGGCCGAGAACGATACGTTTCATGTGATCCACACCCTGTCGGTTATTTTTTCCGTTACGCACCGCATGCCGGCCCGGTTCTCCGGCAGGCATGCGACGTCAGCCAGGAGTGTATTCCCTCCCGCTCGGCGGCAATCTGGCATGGCCCGAAACAAAATTCACGCGGAATTTTGACCTTTTGGAAAAGCTTGGTGCGGGCAAGCCGCACCGCAGCTTGTGTCAGGCGGAGGCGGCGGCAGGGATGGCGCAAGCGACACCGGTGCCTTTGAGGTTGCACGTGCCGTAAGGGTTCTTCGCCAGATATTGCTGGTGATCGGCTTCGGCGAAGTAGAATTCGGCCGCCGGGGCGATCTCGGTGGTGATCCTGCCGTGGCCGGCACCGCGCAGCGAGGTCTCATACGCATCGCGCGAGGCGCTCGCCGCCAACAGTTGCGCCTCGTCGCTCGTGTAGATCGCTGAACGATAGGCGGTGCCGACATCATTGCCCTGGCGCATGCCCTGCGTGGGATCGTGGCTTTCCCAGAACAGCTTCAGAAGCCCAGCATAGGAGACGATCCCGGGGTCATGGACCACCAGCACCGCTTCGGCATGACCGGTTAGCCCGGTGCAGGTCTCCTGATAGGTCGGATTGGGCGTGAAGCCGCCGGCATAGCCGGCCGCGGTGACCCAGACGCCTTCGATCTGCCAGAACAGCCGCTCCGCAGCCCAGAAGCAGCCGAGCCCGAACATGGCCGTCTCCAGCCCCTCGGGATAAGGACCCTTGAGCGGTCTTTTCAAGACCTTGTGCCTGGATGCGGTCGGGATCGCCCTGGCGCGGCCCGGCAGGGCCTCGGAGGGCTTCGGCAGATTGAGCTTCTTGTTCAGCATATCGCTGAGAAAGAACATGCGCGGGTTTCCCTCTCTTCGCGGAAAGCGGATCAGTTTGCGACGAACTGTCCGGCGCGACGTTGCCGCCTGTAGCCTATCGCATAGAGCAGGAAAGCCAGCACCGCGAACACGGCGAAGCCCGGCTGGTTCAGCACCCAGGCGATGGCGCCATCCCACAGCAGCGGGCTGGTCTTGGTTCGGATGAAGGTCTCGAAGGCGGCCCGCGTGTCGGGCGAGACCGCCAGCCAACTGCTGTTGAGCGGGGTCAGCACCAGCACGGAGGCCGCCACTGTGCGTGTCGCGTCGAGCACCGCCATGATGACGGAAATCGACAGCGCGATCATTGCGGCAAGACGAAAGACGAAGCGAAACATCAGAACCCTCCTCCGGGCTGGTCCTCTCCCGAGGGGCTTTTCAGAGATAGAATGCGCATGGCTGGATCGCAATCGCCATACGCGAATTTGCAGACTCCAAACTCAGGTCAACGGAGGGCCGGACGACAGTCGGTCGGGTCGCTTTTCATTGACATGTGAGGGCAGCTATGCTAATAATTTCGGTATGGCGTTGACTTGCGCCGATGACCCGCCGCACAGGCGGGTTTTTGCGTTTGGTGCTCGCAAACCGACTTGCCGGCGAAGTCTCCAAAGACCGTGTGAACCCGGATTTGTTGCCCGCGCGAATTATGCGGCCGGCTTCCTTTTGTGCCGGTGGACACGCCAGACAGCAAAAACGCCGCCGCCGATGGCGCCGATCACCAGACCGGCCAGGCCGGTGAACACGGCGAAATAGCCGCAGGCGCCCTCGAAACAGCTCATCTCGGTGGCATCGGCGATCAGCGAGCCGATGGCGAATCCGCCCACGGCGCCGATGACCGCGCCCAGGACGATGCCGAGCAGCGCGGCGATGACCGAGACGAAGGCCGATGGGCTCTCGGTTTTCGGATTGACATAAACGGCATCGGCTTCGGATCCATGGCGCAGCAGATAGATGCAGAGCGCGCCGATGGCGATTTCGGCGCCGGTGATGACAAGCGCCTGGCCCGAGAAGACGAATCCCGGCACCGTAGGGGCATAGGCATGGATGACCAGCAGCCCGACGATTATGGCAATCTGCCAGATCGTGAACTGGCGCGGGAAGCGGGCCGAGCGGCCGAAGGCGAGGCCGAGCAGGTAAAGCCCCCACAGGATGGTGACGATGTCGACGACGAGCCCGCCATAGATAAGGTAAAGCACGCTGTCTGGCAGGCCGGTGGCGCCGACCGCGGGCCAGACGGAGATCAGGCCGTAGACCGACCACGCCATGACGAAGACAAGCCAGCCCACCGGCACGAAGGACAGCCCGCTGTCCGGCCGCCTGACTGGCGTCTGTCCATTGCTCGATGTCATGTCCGCACAATGCCCTCGCAAAGCCTCGGCACCCGACAGGCAACTCCGGGGGAAGTCAAGGGCGGCCGTCCCTGCGGTCCTGCCTGTGCACACCATTGCAGCGGCGGCGCCCGCAAAAACGGGCATGCCGGCGGCCTCGTGAAACACTGTGTGGCCGGCAAAGCGAATAGACTGCCGTTATGGCTTGGCATTCGCCGTCGGATCGACTAGATGAGCCCCGCGCCTGTTGCTTCGACGGCTCAGGTGCAGGGGAAGGCGTTTGCTGGTTGGCGACGCCGATGGCGAAAGTTCCGTCTTTCCCCAAGGGAGGTGCATCTCCCCAACCCGCGCGGCAAAACCGGCCGACGCGACATGCATGGACGGAGAGGTGGCCGAGTGGTTGAAGGCGCACGCCTGGAAAGTGTGTTTACGGGAGACCGTAACGCGGGTTCGAATCCCGCTCTCTCCGCCATCCTGCTTCGCTCTACGAGCTTCGCAGGACAAGCCCGAGCCTTTGCGCGAAGCAGGGCGGTAAACATCCCGCCGCGCTCTGCCCTAAAAACCTGCCAATCACAGGAGATGGCATGCCGAACGATGTAATCGTGCGCGACAGCAATGGCGCTCAATTGAATGACGGCGATTCCGTCACGCTGATCAAGGACCTCAAAGTCAAAGGCACTTCGGAAACGATCAAGCGCGGCACGTTGGTGAAGGCTATCCGCCTGAACGGCAATCCCGGCGAGATCGAATGCAGCACCAAGCAAGTGAAAGGCCTGGTGCTCAAGACCGAGTTCGTGAAGAAGGCGTGAGCCTCAGGGCGGCAAGCGATCTCGATGGCTCCTTCGGGATTTTGGAGAGCCTGCCGTCGCCAAGTGGACTGCGGAGCCGTTGAGCGTCCGGCACACGATCGTTGCGCTGCGAAATTGATAATTTCGCCGACCAGGCACAATCAAAAAACCGCCAAGACCCAAGCTTGGAACCTCCTGCCTTGTTGCGCGTTTCACCGCGTCTCGTTCGCGGACCCGCCGGATATCTCTCCAAGCGCGCAAAAAAACCAGGAGCCCGCTTCATGCACGACAAGCTGTTTCATTCCCCGGTCGCACTCTCGGTCGGCCTTGGCTTCAAACGCGAGATTGCGTCGCTGGCCGAAATGCACGACTTCCTCACCAATTGGACGACCTCCCGCCGCGGCCCGCTCTACCGCAACGCGGTGGAAGCATGTGAACTCGCCATCCCAGGCTATGTGACCATCGAGCAGGCCCGCCACGCGCTCGTCCAGTTTGCGCAAGCTTCTTGTATCCTGTGGCCGGACCTCGAGCCGGTGGCGGGCGTGCACGCCGTTGCGCGTGGCTATGGCGGCTACGCCGCCTGAAGATCGATACCCTCCGTGGCGGCTAAAGCCACACCACCATAGAAGGCCCGGCTGGCCCCAGCCGGGCTTTCCCGTTTCCGGCAGCTCGCAAGCAAATCGCAATCCTGTGGCTGGCCACCTGCCTTGCGCGACAATCCCCTGCGTGGAGTGTTGGGAAGAGCCCGCGCAAAAATCTTTATGAAATTCCTATTTCTTTCCACTGCGCCCCGTCTCGAACCTTTATGGCGATCGGGTCCATATTCCCCTCACACAGCCGGTTCCGTCGTCAAAGATGCGACGGGCCACTTCCGATATATTGCGAAATCCCCTGTCAAATTCGCAAAGTACAAAAGAACAACAGGAATAAACACAATGGATATAGCCGTTATCGGGATCGGAATTTTGTTCTTCGCCCTTTGTTTCGCCTACATCAAAGCTTGTGACGCGCTCTAGAGCGAGGCTGAAAAAATGATCGTCGACTATATTCTTGGTGGCGGCGTTACGCTGTTCCTGCTCGCCTACCTGACATACGCCCTCGTTCGTCCAGAACGCTTCTGAAGGCACGGAAAGCCACAGCCATGACACTGAACGGTTGGATACAGATCCTGGTCTATTGCGGGATCGTCATATTGCTGGTGAAGCCGCTCGGCGGCTACATGCACCGCGTCTTCAACGGCGACCGGACGCTGCTCTCGCCCGTCTTTGGCCCGCTCGAGCGCGGGCTGTACCGTGTTTGCGGAACCAGCGAACGCGAGGAACAGCACTGGACCACCTATGCGGTCGCCCTGCTGCTCTTCAACCTTGCCGGCTTCCTGGTGCTCTACGCCCTGCAGCGCCTGCAGGGCAGCCTGCCCTACAACCCGGCCGGCATGACAGCGGTTGAACCAGGGCTCGCCTTCAACACCGCCGCCAGCTTCATGACCAACACCAACTGGCAGAACTATGGTGGCGAGAGCACGATGTCCTATCTCGTGCAGATGGCTGGGCTGACGGTGCAGAACTTCGTTTCGGCGGCCACGGGCATTGCCATAGCCATCGCGCTGATCCGCGGCTTTGCCCGGGCTTCGGGCAAGTCGATCGGCAATTTCTGGGTCGATATGACCCGCTCCACACTCTATTTGCTGCTGCCGTTCTGCGTCGTGCTGACGCTGGCCTATGTCTGGCTCGGCATGCCGCAGACGCTGGGCGCCTATGTCAACGCCACGACGCTCGAAGGCGCGCAGCAGACCATCGCCGTCGGCCCGGTCGCTTCGCAGGTGGCCATCAAGATGCTCGGCACCAATGGCGGCGGCTTCTTCAACGCCAATGCCGCGCACCCGTTCGAGAACCCCGACGCGATCTCCAACCTGATCCAGATGGTGTCGATCTTCGCCATCGGCGCCGCCTTGACCAATGTCTTCGGCCGCATGATCGGCAACCAGCGCCAGGGCTGGGCGATCCTCTCGGCCATGGGCGTCATGTTCATCGCCGGTGTCGCCATCTGCTACTGGGCGGAAGCCGCCGGCAACCCGCTGGTGCATGCGCTGGGCATCGACGGCGGCAACATGGAGGGCAAGGAGACACGTTTCGGCATCGCCTTGTCGGCGCTGTTTGCCGTCATCACCACGGCCGCTTCCTGCGGCGCTGTCAACGCCATGCACGGCTCGTTCACGGCGCTCGGCGGCATGATCCCGATCATCAACATGCAGCTTGGCGAAGTCATCGTCGGCGGTGTCGGCGCGGGCCTCTACGGCATCCTGATGTACATCGTCGTCGCCGTCTTCGTCGCCGGCCTGATGGTCGGTCGCACGCCCGAATATCTCGGCAAGAAGATCGAGGCCAAGGAGGTCAAGATGGCGATGCTGGCCATATTGTGCCTGCCGCTGGCGATGCTGATCTTCACGGCCATCGCCGTCGTGCTGCCGACCGGCGTGGCGTCGATGGGCAATGCCGGCCCGCACGGCTTCTCCGAGGTCCTCTATGCCTACACGTCGGCGGCGGCCAACAACGGTTCGGCCTTTGGCGGCCTCAGCGGCAACACGCCCTGGTACAACATCACCATCGGCATCGGCATGCTGATGGGCCGCTTCCTGGTCATCATCTCGGCGCTGGCCATTGCCGGCTCGCTGGTGGCGAAGAAAACGGTTCCGGCCTCCGCCGGCACCTTCCCGACCGACGGCCCGCTGTTCGTCGGGCTGCTGATCGGCGTCATCCTGATCGTCGGTGGCCTCACCTTCTTCCCCGCGCTCGCCGTCGGGCCGATCATCGAGCACCTGGCGATGGCTCACGGGCAGACCTTCTGAGACCGCCATGTCGTGGTTCAATGCCATGCGCCGCAAGGTCGCCCACAGGGACGATCACGGAAAGGAGGAGGGACCTCCTCCTTCCCCGACCCTGTCGACGTTTCTCGGCCTTGCGGCAGTCATGCTCGTCCTCTGGCTGCTGGCCTACGGGCCGCCCCATCTCTTTTCGGCATCCGATCATCCGGTGCCGTCCAACAACACCGAAGCCGGAGCTTCAAAATGAGCAACTCGAAATCAGCCAGCATCATGGATGCCAGCATCCTGCTTCCCGCCATCGGCGGCGCCTTCCGCAAGCTCGACCCGCGCACGCTGGCCAGGAACCCGGTGATGTTCGTCGTTGCCGTCGTCTCGGCGCTCACCACCGTGCTGTTCGTCAAGGACCTGGTCTCCGGCGGCGGCAATCTCGGCTTCACGCTGCAGATCATCATCTGGCTTTGGTTCACCGTGCTGTTCGCCAACTTCGCCGAAGCGGTCGCAGAAGGCCGCGGCAAGGCGCAGGCGGATTCGCTGCGCAAGGCACGCACCGAGACCAAGGCCAAGCTTTTAACCGGTGAAGACCGCACCAAATACAAACTTGTGCCCGGCACCAGCCTCAAGGTCGGCGATGCCGTGCTGGTCGAGGCCGGCGACATCATCCCGTCCGACGGCGAAGTGATCGAAGGCGTCGCTTCGGTCAACGAGGCCGCGATCACGGGCGAATCCGCGCCGGTGATCCGCGAATCCGGCGGCGATCGTTCGGCGGTC
This sequence comes from Mesorhizobium sp. M7A.F.Ca.US.005.03.1.1, assembly GCF_003997975.1. NCBI lineage: Bacteria > Pseudomonadati > Pseudomonadota > Alphaproteobacteria > Hyphomicrobiales > Phyllobacteriaceae > Mesorhizobium > Mesorhizobium sp. M7A.F.Ca.US.005.03.1.1. The sequence continues at coordinate 17,274 of NZ_RZRO01000050.1, read as the reverse complement.
ACCGGCGGCACGCAGGTGCTGTCCGACTGGGTTCGCGTGCGCATCACGGCGGCTTCCGGCCACACCTTCCTCGACCGCATGATCTCGCTGGTCGAAGGTGCGGAGCGCCAGAAGACGCCGAACGAGATCGCGCTCAACATCCTGCTCGTCGGCATGACGCTGATCTTCGTGCTGGCCACCGCGACGATCCCGAGTTTTGCTTCCTATTCGGGCGGCTACATTTCGGTGACCGTTCTGGTGGCGCTGTTCGTCACCTTGATCCCGACCACGATCGGGGCGCTGCTTTCGGCCATCGGCATCGCCGGGATGGACCGCCTGGTGCGATTCAACGTGCTGGCCATGTCGGGTCGCGCCGTGGAAGCCGCAGGCGACGTCGACACGCTGCTGCTCGACAAGACCGGCACGATCACGCTCGGCAACCGCCAGGCGACGCAGTTCCGCCCGGTCAAGGGCGTCACCGAACAGGAACTGGCCGACGCGGCCCAGCTTGCCTCGCTCGCCGACGAAACGCCGGAAGGCCGTTCCATCGTCGTGCTGGCCAAGGAGAAATACGCCATCCGCGCCCGCGACATGGCAACGCTGCACGCCACCTTCGTGCCCTTCACAGCACAGACCCGTATGAGCGGCGTCGACATCGATGGTTCGTCGGTGCGCAAGGGCGCCGTGGATTCCGTGCTTGCCCATGTCAACCAATCGACGGTCGCAGCCCATGCCACGCGGCCCGGCAGCGATACCGTCAGGGATCTCCAGGCCATCGCCGACGAGATCGCCAAGTCCGGCGGCACGCCGCTGGCGGTCGAACGCGACGGCCGCCTGCTCGGCGTCATCCACCTCAAGGACATCGTCAAGGGCGGCATCAGGGAGCGCTTCACCGAACTGCGCCGCATGGGCATCCGCACGGTGATGATCACCGGCGACAACCCGATGACGGCGGCGGCGATCGCCGCGGAAGCCGGCGTCGACGACTTCCTCGCCCAGGCCACACCGGAGGACAAGCTGAAGCTGATCCGCGACGAACAGGCCAAGGGCAAGCTGGTTGCCATGTGCGGCGACGGCACCAACGATGCGCCGGCCCTCGCGCAAGCCGATGTCGGTGTCGCCATGAACACCGGCACGGTCGCCGCCCGCGAGGCCGGCAACATGATCGATCTCGACAGCGATCCGACCAAGCTCATCGAGATCGTCGAGATCGGCAAGGCGCTCTTGATGACGCGGGGTTCGCTGACGACCTTCTCGATCGCCAACGACGTCGCCAAATATTTCGCCATCATCCCGGCGATGTTCGCCGTCTTCTACGTCGCACCGGGACAGACGACCGGTCCGCTGCAGGCACTCAACGTCATGCATCTGGCGACGCCGCAGAGTGCCATCCTGTCGGCCATCATCTTCAACGCGCTGATCATCATCGCGCTGATCCCGCTGTCGCTGAAGGGCGTCAAATATCGGGCCATCGGCGCCGGCGCGCTGCTCAGCCGCAATCTTCTCGTCTACGGCCTCGGCGGCCTCATCGTGCCTTTCGTCGGCATCAAGGCGATCGACATGATCGTCACCACGCTTGGCCTCGCTTAACTCTTTGTTTTAACGCAATTCCCTAGGGAAAACCGCTTCACACTTTTCCTGGAATTGCTTTGAGGAACATCTCCATGCTCACCCAGATAAGACCCGCGATCATCATGATCGTCTTCTTCACGGTCCTGACCGGCCTGATCTATCCCCTGGGCATGACCGGCATCGCCCAGGCGCTGTTTCCGCGGCAGGCCAATGGCAGCCTGGTCGAGAGGGACGGCAAGATCATCGGCTCCGAATCGATCGGCCAGGGGTTTGCCAGCGACAAGTATTTCCACGGCCGCCCTTCGGCTGCCGGCGACGGCTACAATGCAGCCTCCTCGAGCGGCAGCAATCTCGGCCCGACCAGTCCCAAGCTGATCGACCGCATCAAGGGCGACGCCGAGAAGTTGAAAGCGGAAAACCCGAACCAGCCTGTTCCGATGGATCTGGTGACGACGTCCGGCAGTGGCCTCGATCCCGACATCAGCCCGGAAGCCGCCTACTTCCAGGTCGCTCGGGTGGCCAAGGCCAGGGGCATCGAGGAAGCCAGGGTCAAGGCGCTTGTCGATGCCCAAGTCGAGGGCAGGGAACTCGGCTTCATGGGCGAGCCTGTGGTCAATGTGCTTGGCCTCAACCTTGCGCTGGACGTAGCGAAAGAGTGAATGGCGGCGGCCGGGGATCGACAGTACCCCCGGCGCCATCCATGATCGATCCCGATGCCTGACGACAGAAGCAGCGACACCAGACCCTCGCCCGACGCACTGCTTGACCATGCCGAGCGGGAGGGTCGCGGCCGCCTGAGAATTTTCCTCGGCGCGGCACCGGGCGTCGGCAAAACCTATGAGATGCTGATGTCGGGCCGCGCCAGGCTGGCCGACGGCGTGGATGTGGTGATCGGCGTCGTCGAGACGCATGGCCGCAAGGAAACAACGGCCCTGGTCGAGGGCTATGAGGTCATTCCCCGCCGCAAGGTCGACTACAAGGGGCGTATCCTCGACGAGATGGATATCGACGCCATCCTCGCCCGGCGCCCGGCGCTGGTTCTTGTCGACGAGCTCGCCCACACCAACGCGCCCGGCAGCCGCCACCCCAAGCGCTACCTCGACGTCCAGGAGATCCTGACGCACGGCATCGACGTCTATACGACGCTTAACATCCAGCATGTCGAAAGCCTGAACGACGTCGTCGCCCAGATCACCAAGGTCAGGGTTCGCGAGACGGTTCCCGATTCCATCATCGACCAGGCCGACGATGTCGAGATCATCGATCTCACCCCCGACGACCTGATCAAGCGGCTCGAGGAAGGCAAGGTCTATTTCCCCAACACCGCGCAGCGCGCGATCGAGAACTATTTCTCGCCGGGCAATCTGACGGCGCTCAGGGAACTGGCGCTGCGCCGCACCGCGCAGCGTGTCGACGACCAGTTGCTCATCCATATGCAGGCGCACGCCATTCCAGGACCGTGGGCGGCAGGCGAAAGGGTCCTCGTCTGCCTCGACGCGCGACCTGGAGGAGCGGCCCGCGTGCGCTATGCGCGCAGGCTGGCCGACCGGCTGCGTGCGCCGTGGACGGCGCTGCACGTCGACAGCACGCGCTCGGCCAGCATGCCCGAGAATGACAAGGACCGGCTGGCGACGAACCTGCGCCTTGCCCAGCAGCTTGGCGCCGAGGTGACGACCATTCCGGGTCAGAATGTGGCGCAGGACATCGTGCGTTATGCGACGGCGAACAATTTTACCCATATCGTCGTCGGCAGGCCGACCCGGTCGCGCTGGCGCGAATTGATCGAAGGCTCGCTCACCTACGATCTCATCCGCAATGCCGGCGATATCAGCGTCCATGTCATTTCGGGAAGCGAACGCGGCACCGAGGCGGCGTCGCGGAGCGTCAAGGCGGCCGACGAGCAGTGGCAGTTCGAAATCTGGCCCTATCTCAAGGCGACGGCCTTTGTCATCGGCTCGCTCGCCTTCGCCGTCCTTCTCGATCAGTTTCTCGACGTTCGCAATCTGGCGATCATTCTGCTCATCGGGGTGCTGGCATCGGCGGTGACCGGCGGCCTGTGGCCGGCTCTGTATGCTTGTTTCGTCAGCGCCCTTGCTTTCAATTATTTCTTCCTGGAGCCGCGCTATACGCTGACGATCAGGGATCCGGAGAGCATCGTCGCGCTTGGCGTCTTTCTCGTCGTTGCGGTCATTGCCAGCAATCTGACGGCGCGCGTGCAGCGCCAGGCGGTCGCCGCCCGCTCGCGGGCGCGGGCGACGGAGGATATCTACCTCTTTTCGAAGAAGCTCGCCGGCGCCGGGACGCTGGACGACGTCCTCTGGGCCACCGCCTTCCAGATCGCCTCGATGCTGAAGCTGCGCGTGGTGCTGCTTTTGCCGGAAGACGGGACGATCACCGTCAAGGCCGGCTATCCGCCTGATGACACGCTGGCCGAAGCCGACATCGCCGCCGCCCGCTGGGCCTGGGAGCACAATCGTGCCGCAGGTCGCGGCGCCGACACGCTTCCGGGTGCCAAGCGCCTCTATCTGCCCTTGCGGACCGGGCGCACGGCCATCGGCGTCGTCGGCCTCGACAACGACAAGCAGGGACCGTTGCTGACGCCCGAGCAGCAGCGGCTTCTCGACGCACTGGCCGACCAGGCGGCAGTCGCCATCGAGCGTATCCAACTGGTCGCCGACGTCGACCGGGCCAAGCTCGCCGCCGAGGCGGACAGGCTGCGCTCGGCGCTGCTCACCTCCATTTCCCATGATCTGAAGACGCCGCTCGCCGCCATCATGGGCGCCGCCGGCACGCTGCGGGATTTTTCAGCAGCACTTCCCGAACCGGATCGGGCCGAACTGCTGTCGACGGTGCTCGACGAATCCGAGCGGTTGAACCGCTTCATCGCCAATCTGCTCGACATGACCAAGATCGAGTCCGGCGCGATGGAGCCGAACTACGCCTTTCACTATGTCGGCGACATCGTCGGCTCCGCCCTGCAAAGGGCCAGGAAAATCATCGGCGAGCACAAGATCGAGACGGACATCCCCAGGGATTTGCCGATGTTGAAGGTCGACCCGGTGCTGTTCGAGCAAGCGTTGTTCAATCTTCTCGACAATGCGGCGAAATATGCCCCGGCCGGCTCGACGATCCGCGTCCAGGGCTGGACCGACAATGGCTCCGTCCTGCTGCAGATCATGGATGAAGGGCCGGGCATTCCTCCCGGCGATCTGGAACGGATTTTCGACACCTTCTACCGGGTGCGCAAGCGCGACCAGATCCGCGCCGGCACCGGGCTCGGCCTGTCGATCTGCCGCGGCTTCATAGAGGCGATGGGTGGCACGATCACGGCGGCAAACCGGACCGACGGTTCGGGCGCGGTCTTCACCATCAAAATGCCCAAGCCGGCAAATCCGCCCAACTTCGACGCTTCGAATACCGACGATGTGGGTGACCTGGCATGACAAACTCGAACGTCAGGATACTGGTCGTCGATGACGAGCCGCCGATCCGCAAGCTGCTGCGCGTCGGCCTCGGCAGCCAGGGCTACGCGATCAGCGAGGCGCCGAATGCCAGGGCGGCCATCGAGCTGATGGAGGCGGAGAAGCCGGACCTCGTCCTGCTCGACCTTGGCCTGCCCGGCATTAGCGGCCATGAGTTGCTGCGCAAATGGCGCGACGACGGCCTCGACATTCCGGTGGTCATCCTGTCCAGCCGGACCGACGAGGCCGGTATCGTCCAGGCCCTGGAGCTCGGCGCCGACGACTATGTCACCAAACCCTTCGGCATGAACGAACTGGTCGCACGCATCCGCGTGGCGCTCCGCCACAAGTTCCAGCAGCAGGGAGAGAAGCCGATTTTCCAGACCGGCGATCTCAGCGTCGATCTGGTCAAGCGCATCGTCAAGGTCGAGGGCAAGGAGGTAAAGCTGTCGCCGAAGGAATACGACATCCTGCGCATGCTGGTGCAGCACGCCGGCAAGGTGCTGACCCACCATTTCCTGTTGAAGCAGGTCTGGGGCGACTCGTCCGACGTGCAGTATCTCAGGGTCTATGTGCGCCAGCTCAGGCAGAAGATCGAGAAGAGCCCCGACCAGCCACGCTACATCACCACCGAGACCGGCGTCGGCTACCGCCTGCGCGAGGTCGAATGAGCGGGTTGGGCGCTTCTAGCCAGTAGCTTCCAGCTGCTGGCCAAGCGGCTTGGAAACCCGCAAGGCCGCGAGACAGCCGACAATGCCGAGCGGGACGAAGGCAAGAAACAGCCAGGACGCGACATTCGCCGCCGCGTCGTGGTTCAAACCTTGCGAAAAGCCGCTGGCATTGGCGACGATGCCGGCAAGGGCTGCACCCACGGCGTAGCCGATGCGCTGCATGGTCGGCACCGCCGCCGAGGCGATGGTCTGCTCGCTCTTCGGGGCGGAGGCGACGATGACGCGTGTCAGGAACGGCCAGGCGATGCCGAAGCCGCCGCCTTGCAACAGGGCACAGATCAGGATGAGCGGGATGGAGCCCAGGGGTATCGTGTAGGCAAAGCCGGCGATGCCGGCCGCGATCATCACCGCGCCGCCGATGATGATCAGCCGCTCGCGCCGCGGCGGCGCGTTGGCGACCAGGATCGACAGGATCGACCAGGCGATCGATTCGGCGGCGATGATGTAGCCGGTGGTCAGCAGCGGAATGTCGTGAAGGCTGGTCAGCAGCAGCGGCCCGTAGACGCCGAAGGAACAGGTGGCCACCGAAAAAGCGGCAACCATGGTCATGCCGGCGCCGACCGGCGTGCGCCATGAGAACAGCCGCGCCGGGAACAGCCGCGAAAGCGGCTTCAGCGCGTCGATGGTGAAGAACAGCAGCAGGCCGATGAGGCCGAAGGCCATCAGCAGCGAAGAGCGCAGCAAGGCGATGTCGACGCCGGCCGAGGCGATCAGCACCACGGCAACGGCAAGGCAGGCAAGGGCCGCGAACGGGAAGGGCGGCGCCCCGCCTGCGCTCGCCTTCGGCCTCGTCGCCTCCGGCGTGTCGAGCACGATGAAACTTGCCAGCGCCATGGCTGCGCCGCCGAGGGTGAAGATGCCGAAGGCCCAGCGCCATGACAAAAGCTCGGTCATGATCGCGCCGAGCAATGGTCCGCTGAAGGCGGCGACGCCCCAGATCGCCGACATGATGCCGAAAAGCTGCGGCCAGATGGCGCGCGAGAACAGTCGTTCGACCGAGACGAAGGCCAGCGACACCAGCGCACCGCCGCCAAGTCCTTCGATCAGGCGGCCGGCGAGGAACAGTTGCATGGAAGGCGAGGTGGCGCAGATCAGGGCGCCTGCTGCGTAGAGCAGGGCTGCGACCACCATGTTGGTGCGCAAGGGGACATAACTCACCAGCCGTCCGGCGGCCGCGCCGGCAACGATGGCACCGAGTTCGTAGATCGCCAGCGACCAGCCGACGAGCTGCACGCCCGCCAGTTCGCCGACCATGGCCGGCATCACCGTTGCCACCATCGTCTCGTTGGTGGCGTGCAACAGGATGCCGAGGCTGATGAAGCAGAAGCGCGCCAGGTCGCCGCTTGCCCATAATCCGCGCCAGTCGACCTTGTTTGTGCTGATCTCGGTCATTTCCACCCCTGTCTTGCATATCTCGACGCCAGCGCAGGACGCCAGAAGCCAGTGCGGCTTTCCGGCAGGACCATGCGGTTCGACAGCGCCGGATCGGGCGCCGCATCGAGGCGTTGTTTCGTTCGGGGCAGGCTTGTAAAACCTCAACCGGGGTTGAGCTCAAGCGGTTTTTTGAGGACCGTTCGCGCGGCAGCCTTTCCGATTGGCGGGTTCGTTGCGCGATCAGTTCTCGGTGCTGCGCAGCTGGAACTGGCTGACGCCGATCGCGAGGTTCATGCCGGTCTGCGTCTGCAAGCTGAGCGGCTGCAAGGTGAAGGCTTGCGAGGAGCCGCCGACCAGCAGATTGGCGCCGGCGCCGACGGCGGCCGTCACCTCGGCGCTGGCGCCGATGTAGTCGCCGGCCAGCGCACCCGGCGCGTAGATGTTCTTCAGCGGCGTCAGCACGATCCACTGCATGACCGTCTGCTTCGTCGTGCCGATGTCGAGGCCGTATTTGTTGACGGCGCCGAAATAGGCTTCCGACGCGAAGCTCTTGTCGGCGGGGTTGAAGGTGCAGCTCAGATCCTTGCTCGAGCCGAAGATGAAGCCGGTGCCGCCGCCAATGGCACAGTCAAGCGTACCGAGCTCTATGCCTCGGTCCTGCGCCTGCGCTGCTCCGACAAACACGGTAGCGAATATGGCAGCGATGGCTGTCTTCAGCATGATGGTCCCCTCAAAAATCAACGGCGCGGAACCATCCTATCTGGTTCCGCGCCGCGGGGTGAGGGGTCATGGAGCGCACGGCTCCATGCGATCACTTGAATGAATGGATCAGCTGGAGCGAGGTCACGGCCACGGCAAGGTTGACGCCGGTCTGCGCCTGGACGCTGAGCGGCTCCAGCATGAAGGCGCTGTCCAAGCCGCCAACCAGCAGATTGGCGCCGCCGCCGGTCACCACGCTCGCCTCGGCGTTGACGCCGTAATAGCTGCCGGCGAGATCGCCTCCGTCACGGTCCCGGGTCGCAGCCAGCACGGCCCAAACGAGCTGGCCCTGATGCGTCTGGCCGACATCGAGGCCGATCTTGGAGATGACGCCTGTGTAAACCTCGGACGGCCCGTGATGATGAGGCCGGAAGACACAGGACACGCCCTTGTTGGAAGCGACGATATAAGCGGTGCCGCCGTCGATGGTGCAATCGAGCGTGCCGAGTTGCAGCTTGCCGGCGCTGGCTGGAGCCACCGCGAACATCGTCGTGGCGAGGGCAGCGGCGCAGGCGAGTTTCTTGATCATGGGAGGGTCCTTTCGCAAATTGCTTTTCGATAACGGCTTGGGAGGCCAGACCGTTCCGCTGAAAACTTGGCGCGATCAAGGCAGGGGCCGAAAGCCTCCTGCCGGGGTTAATGCGCGGTTGCGAAGTGCGTCTTTTCGGACACGCCAAGGATCCCGCGGCATTTGGATGTCACGCGGATTTGTATGGGAAGCGTTTGCCGAAACCGAGATCAGCTGACGCGGGCGAGGCCATCCTTGGCCGGCTGGTAGGTCGGGTCGAGGCGAACGGCTTCCTTATAGGATTTCGCGGCTTTCGCCTTGTCACCGCGCCGCTCGTAGATCAGCGCCTGGTTGGCCCAGGCCTCGGCGTTCTTGCCGTCGAGCTTGATCGCCATGTTGAAATCGGAGAAGGCGTTGTCCTCGTCATTGGTCGCCAGATAGGAGAGGCCGCGGCCGTTGTAGGGCTCGGCGGCGTCCGGCGCCAGCGAGATGGCGGTCGAGAAATCCTCGATGGCGAATTTGTGCTGGCCCTGGCTCTGATAGATCAGGCCTCGATTGTGGTAGGCGCGCGCGTCGGTCGTATCGAGCTGGATCGCCTTCTGAAAGTCGTTGAAGGCGTCCTGGGTGCGACCCGCCTTGCGGTAGAGATTGCCGCGGCCGATATAGGCGGCGTCATAGTTCGAGTTGATCTGGATCGAACGGTTGTAGTCCGCGAGCGCGGCTTCCTGGTTGCCGAGGAAGCGCTGGATGAGCGCACGATTCGAATAGGCCTGGAAGAAATTCGGATTGAGCTGGATGGCTTGATTGAAATCCTTGAGCGCCGCCTGGTATTGGCCGCCACGGCCATAGGCCGAGCCGCGCACATTGTAGCCTTCGGGATCCTGGGGATTGCGCTGGATGACCGCCGACAGCGAGGAAATGTTCTCGCTCGAGCCTTGCGCCTTGTCGATGTTGTTGAATTCACCGGTCGGGCCCGCCGTTTGGCAGCCGGCAAGCGCCAGTCCGGAGAGCAGGGCCGCTGTCAGGGCGAAACCACGCAATGCGGTCCCGCGCTCCACGCTCGTTGCGTTCATGTCTGCCCTGTCCTCACTTCAAGCCGCGTCGTTCAGATCCGGCTCCCCCTCCGGACCGGTCACATCAAAACAAAAAGGTGGCGGCGATTCCACATCGCGCCACCTCTGATATCCTTCGAAAAGGACGAAAAATTGGCGTTAGAACCGCGGCGGACGCGGAGCGCCAGCTGCACCACCAGCGGCGCCGGCAGCAACAGGGCGCGGCGTCATCGGCAGCAGGCCTTCGCGCTGGGCGCGCTTGCGGGCCAGCTTGCGGGCGCGGCGAACGGCTTCAGCCTTTTCGCGGGCGCGCTTCTCGGACGGCTTCTCGTAGTGACCGCGCATCTTCATTTCGCGGAAAATGCCCTCGCGCTGCATCTTCTTCTTGAGAGCGCGAAGCGCCTGATCAACGTTATTGTCGCGGACGAGTACCTGCACGGGCAATCCTGTCTTTCGGGTTTGATATCAACAGGCAAGCGATCATAGCCGCTAGCCTCCGCGGTGGTTTACACCACGAATTGTGGCGGCTGATAGCAGAATCATGCCGCGCTGTCCACAGCGGAAATGAATTTGCGGTGCCAGCCGCAGTCTGTTTGCCTTGAGATAAGGAGCCGACTAGGCCGTCGCGAGGTGCAGCCGCTCGAAATCCTCGAAGAACTCGCCGTAGTCGCAGGTGATCTCCTCGCCCACGGCGATGTCGCGGGTCGCGGTGGCCCCGCCATATTGCGAAAAATCCGTATTCGGATTGCTGGAATGGTTCATGAAGCGGCCATTGTCGACTTCATAGACCATGAAACCTGGCCGGTCGGGGCTGGGATAGGCATAGCGGTCGAGCAGTTCCCTGAGATGCGGGGGGGCCGCTTCGTATTTGTCCATGGGGACCAGTCGGTCGAAATCCGGATCGAGCCGCCAGATCGAAGCCCCTTTCCTGATCGGCTCCGCAGCGAACACGCCGACGCCTTCGATCGCACTCGCAGTCACATAGGTTCTGATCAACAACATAGTTCCAGACCCCGCTTTTGGACAGAAACGGCATCGCCAAATCGCGGCGAAAAATCAAGACCGGCCGTCTGCCTGGCGGCTATGAACATGCATTCCGGACGCGAAAAGTCTTCACGTCCGGTTGATCGACACGCCGCCATCGGCAAACAGAGCGGCTCCGGTGGTAAAGCTCGAGGCATCGGAGGCGAGATAGAGCGCCGAGCGAGCGATCTCCTCCGGCATAGCGACACGCTTCAAAGCATGCAGGCCTTCGACGAAGGCCCGTGATTCCGGGGTCTTGAAGGTTGCCGCCGGCGTGTCTGTGCCGCCGGGCAGCAGCGCGTTGACCCGCACGCCTTTCGGGCCGTATTCGGCGGCAAGCACCTGTGTCAGTCCGATCAGGCCGGCCTTGCTCGCGGCATAACTGGTCATGCCTGGCATGCCGACTGTGTGGCCGACGAAGGTGGAGGTGAAGATCAGCGAACCACCGCCACGCTCGACCATTGCCGGCACCTGGTATTTGGCGCCGAGAAACGCGCTGGTGAGATTGGTGTCGAGCGTCTCGCGCCAGCCTTCCAGCGGCAGTTCGGCTATCGGTCCCATCAGGCCGACAGCGCCGGCATTGTTGAAGGCGATGTCGAGCCCGCCGAATTTTTCGACCGCCAGATCGACAAGGGCCTTTGCGTAGGCTTCGTCGCGGACATCGCCGGCAAGCGCGATGGCGATGCCATCGGCATCCGCGATTTCGGCGACAAGCGCGTCGAGCTCGGCCTGGCGGCGGGCGGCGACGATGACCTTGGCGCCTTCCTCCGCGAAGAGTTTTGCCGTGGCGCGGCCGATGCCGGAACTGGCGCCGGTGACGATGGCGATCTTGTTTGCGAGTGCGAACATTTTTGCATCCTTTTCTTCGCGCCGGCTTGACCGGCAGTTGGGATGCTTGGTCGCAGATCGAGGCCAGGCGAGCCACCCGATACCCGCCAAGATGCTGGAAAGCGCCGACGCGCCGGATGCGTCTTTTTCACCACGGCGCAAAACGGCAAGCGCCGTCGCAAACAGCGCAAGGGTGGAAGCGCTGTTTCGCTAGTGATACACCTCGCGCGCCGGGACCGACTGAACGCCGGCCGCCATTCGCGAAGCCTTTTTGGGGCGAGGTTGGGACGTTGAAGAAATATTCGGTATTCGCCATCGCCCGTGAAGCCATGCGCGGCCACAAGGGCTGGGAAGAACAGTGGTCCTCGCCTGAGCCCAGGAAAGAATACGACGTCATCATCGTCGGCGCCGGCGGCCATGGCCTGGCCACCGCCTATTACCTCGCCACGGTTCACGGCATCACCAATGTCGCGGTGCTGGAAAGGGGCTGGCTCGGCGGCGGCAACACAGGCCGCAACACCACCATCATCCGCTCCAACTATCTCTATGACGAGAGCGCCGGCATCTACGACCATGCACTGAAGCTGTGGGATGGGCTGAGCCAGGAGCTCAACTACAACGTCATGTATTCGGCGCGCGGCGTCATGATGCTCGCGCACAATGTGCACGACGTGCAGGTGCTGAAGCGCCACGTGCACGCCAACCGGCTGAACGGTATCGACAATGAGTGGCTGACGCCGGAGCAGGCGAAGGAATTCTGCCCGCCGCTCAACACCTCCAGGGATGCGCGCTATCCGGTGGTCGGTGCGGCGCTGCAGCGGCGCGGCGGCACGGCGCGCCACGATGCGGTTGCCTGGGGCTATGCGCGCGGCGCCTCGGCGCGCGGCGTCCATATCATTCAGAATTGCGAGGTCACCGGGGTCAAGCGGGCGGCCAATGGCGCGGTTTTGGGCGTCGACACGACGCGCGGCTTCATCGGTGCCAAGAAGGTCGGCGTCGTTGCCGCCGGCCATTCCTCAGTGATCATGAACATGGCCGGCGTGCGCATGCCGCTGGAGAGTTATCCATTGCAGGCGCTGGTGTCGGAACCGGTCAAGCCGGTGGTGCCCTGCGTGGTCATGTCGAACACGGTGCACGCCTATATCTCGCAGTCCGACAAGGGCGAGCTGGTGATCGGCGCCGGCACCGACCAGTATGTCTCCTATTCGCAGACCGGCGGCCTGCACATATTGCAGCACACGCTGGACGCCATCTGCGAGATGTTCCCGATCTTCACGCGCATGAAGATGCTGCGCTCGTGGGGCGGCATCGTCGACGTCACGCCCGACCGCTCGCCGATCCTGGCCAAGACGCCGGTGCCCGGGCTTTATGTCAATTGTGGCTGGGGCACGGGCGGCTTCAAGGCGACGCCGGGCTCGGGCCATGTCTTTGCCCACACCATCGCCAAAGACGATCCGCATCCGATCAATGCGCCCTTCACCATCGAGCGCTTCCGCACCGGCCGGCTCATCGACGAGGCGGCGGCGGCGGCGGTGGCGCACTGATGATGGCTGGGATGGCTGTCGCGATGCCGCTGATTCTGGCGGGGGAACACGTGCTGGCGGGGGAACGGGGCATGTTCCATTTTCCGTCGGCTGACGAAGTGCGCACGCAACCGATCAGCCGCACCGGCAACGAGACCGTCTGGCCGTTTTCGGTCGACGACGGCACGCTGGCCTGCGTCTGGAGCGGCGGCCAGCGGGTGGTGATGTTCTTCGAGGGACGTCCCGAAGGGCTTGACGAAGACGAGACATTCCAGCCGCGTCAAGTCATCGTCACCACCGATCCGATGCAACTCACTCTCGGCAACATGGCGTCGCGCGATCTGTTTCGTCCCGCTGCAAGCGTGGAGGAACGCATCCGGCTCGTCGCGCCGTTCGCGACCCTGGGACAGAAGCTTTGCGATCAACCGGCGGGCGCCCGCGTCGGCCACGGCGAATTGTAGGAACGAACAAATGCTTCTCATCCGCTGCCCCTATTGCGAGGAAGAGCGTCCGGAACTCGAGTTCCGCAACGCCGGCGAGGCGCATATCGCGCGCTCGGCCAATATGGCCGGCGAGAGCGACGACGATTTCGAAAAGTTCTTCTTCATCCGCTCCAACCCCAAGGGCATCATCTATGAGCGGTGGCGGCACATGCATGGCTGCGCGCGTTTCTTCAACGCCGTGCGCGACACCGTCACCGACAGGTTCGTCATGACCTACAAGGCCGGCGAACCCAAACCCTCCAAGCTGCCAGGAGTTGGCAAATGAGCGGCGCGTCGTACCGCATTTCCGGCGCCGGCCGCTTCAGCCAAGCCAAGACCGCGCGTTTCAGCTTCGATGGCCAGTCCTATGCCGGCATCGAGGGCGACACGCTGGCCTCGGCGCTGCTCGCCAATGGCGTCCATCTGGTCGGCCGTTCGTTCAAGTACCACCGTCCGCGCGGCATCCTGTCGGCGGGCGCCGAGGAGCCGAACGCGCTGGTCGAAATCAGGCGCGACGCGGCACGCAAGACGCCGAACGTGCGCGCGACTGTGCAGGAGCTTTATGACGGGCTCGAGGCGCAGTCGCAGAACCGCTGGCCGTCGCTGTCCTTCGACGTCGGTGCGGTCAACGACATCGCGTCGCCGATGTTTTCGGCCGGCTTCTACTACAAGACCTTCATGTGGCCGAAGGCGGCATGGAAGAGCCTGTACGAGCCAAAGATCCGCGCCGCGGCCGGGCTTGGCGTTTCCCCGGACCAGCCCGATCCCGACCATTATTCGTCACGCTACGCGCATTGCGACGTGCTGGTGCTGGGCGGCGGTGCGGCGGGCATCGCTGCGGCATTGGCAGCGGCGGAGACCGGCGTGCGCGTCATCCTCGCCGACGAGCAGGCCGAGTTCGGCGGCAGCCTGCGTTTCGAGAGCGGCGCGAAAATCGACGGCCAGGACGGTTTTGCCTGGGCGCAAGCTGCGGTGGCGAAACTCACTGCGATGGACAATGTCCGCGTGCTCCCGCGCACGACGGCGTTCGGTTATTACGCGCAGAATTTCGTCGGCCTGGTCGAGCGTGTCAGCGATCATCTGAAGGCTCCCGGCCACGATCTGGCGCGCGAGCGGCTGTGGCAGGTCAGGGCCAAGCGCGTGGTGCTGGCCTCGGGCGCCATCGAGCGCCACATGGTGTTTGCCGACAACGACCGGCCGGGCATCATGCTGGCGGGCGCGGCGCGCACCTATCTCAACCACTATGGCGTCGCGGTCGGCAGGAATGTCGGCGTCTACACCGCCAATGACTCTGCCTATGCGGCGGCGATCGACCTGAAGAAGGCCGGCGTCAACGTGGCGGCGATCGTCGATCTGCGCGACAATCCGACCGGACCGGTGATCGACGAGGCGAGGGCGCTCGGCATCGAGGTCAATTTCGGCCGCGCGGTGATCCGCGCCGGCGGCAAGCTGCGCGTTTCCTCGATGACGGTGCAGCCGAAGAATGGCGGCGGCGAACGCACCATTCCAGTCGACGCGATCCTGATGTCGGCCGGCTGGACGCCGTCGGTGCATCTGTTCTCGCAGTCGCGCGGCAAGGTCGCCTTCAACGACGAGACCAAGCGCTTCGTGCCGGGCACCTATGCGCAGGACTGCGTCTCGGTCGGTGCCTGCAACGGCACCGATGGACTTTCTGCAACAATCGACGAGGCCTATGCGGCGGGCGCCAAGGCGGCCAAGGATGCCGGCGCCAAAACCGCCAAGGGTACCAAGCCGAAGGTCGACGCCTCGGAGAGCTGGTCGCGTGGCATGCTGGGCGCGGCCCCCGGCGCCGGGCCGGACACCACGGTCAAGGCGTTCGTCGACTTCCAGAACGACGTCACCGCCAAGGATATCCGCCAGGCGGTGCATGAAGGCATGCGCTCGATCGAGCACGTCAAGCGCTTCACCACCAACGGCATGGCCACCGACCAGGGCAAGACCTCCAACATGCACGGCCTGGCGATTGCCGCCGAGATGCTGGGCAAGCCAATCCCGGAAGTCGGCCTGACCACGTTCCGGGCGCCGTACACGCCGGTGACCTTCGGCGCGATCGTCAGCCATGCGCGTGGGCCGCTGTTCGACCCGACGCGCAAAACGGCGATCCATCGCTGGGCCGAGGCGCAAGGGGCCGTGTTCGAGGATGTCGGCCAGTGGAAGCGCGCCTGGTATTTCCCCAAGGCGGGCGAGGACATGCATGCTGCTGTCGACCGCGAATGCGTCGCCGTGCGCAAGACGGCAGGCCTGTTCGACGCCTCGACGCTGGGCAAGATCGAAGTGGTCGGTCCTGACGCGGCGAAATTCATGGAGTTGCTCTACACCAACCCATGGGAGAAGCTGGAGCCCGGCCGCTGCCGCTACGGCATCATGCTGCGCGAGGACGGTTTCATCTATGATGACGGCGTCGTCGGCAGGCTGGCGCCCGACCGTTTCCATGTGACGACGACGACCGGCGGCGCGCCGCGTGTCATGAACCACATGGAGGACTATCTCCAGACCGAGTTCCCGCATCTCAATGTCTGGCTGACCTCGATCACCGAACAATGGGCTGTCATCGCCGTGCAGGGACCAAAATCCCGCGACATCATCGCGTCGCTGGTCGAAGGCATCGACATGTCGGACGAGGCGCTGCCGCATATGTCGGTGCGCGAAGGCAAGATCTGCGGCGTGCCGACGAGGTTGTTCCGCATGTCGTTCACCGGCGAGCGGGGCTTCGAGGTCAACGTGCCTGCCGACTACGGCCAGGCGGTCTGGGAAGCGCTGTGGGCCGAAGGCCAGAAGCATGGCGCGGCGGCCTACGGCACCGAGGCGATGCACGTGCTGCGCGCCGAAAAGGGCTACATCATCGTCGGCCAGGACACTGACGGCACGGTGACGCCGAACGATGCCGGTCTCGACTGGGCGGTCGGCAAGAAGAAGACCGATTTCGTCGGCATCCGCGGCCTGACTCGGCCGGACCTTGTCGCCAAGGGCCGCAAGCAGCTGGTGGGCCTCAAGACCAAAGATCCCAAGGTGGTGCTCGAAGAAGGCGCGCAGATCGTCGAGGATCCGAAGCAGGCGATCCCGATGAAGATGATCGGCCATGTCACTTCGAGCTACTGGTCGGAAAATTGCGGCCGCTCGATCGCGCTGGCGCTGGTCGCCGGCGGCCGCGACCGGATGGGCGAGACCCTCTACGTGCCGATGCCGAACGGGGTGATCGAAGTGGAGGTTACCAGCATGGTGTTCTTCGACGAGACGGGAGGGCGCCTCAATGGCTAAGGCCGCTGCAAGAAAGACGACGCCGGCTGCATCGCCTTCGGTGGAACGCCGTCCGGCGCTGGCTGGACGCAGCACCACTGCTGCCGGCGCCAAGGTCGAGGTCTTGCCGCCGGCCGAGCGGATTTCATTGCGTGCGCCGGAGGCGTCGGTCGCGGCGCTTTCGAAGGCGCTCGGCGTGACCTTGCCGAAAAAGCCGAAGACATCCGCCTCGAAGGCCGGACGTATCGCCTTGTGGCTCGGCCCCGACGAATGGCTCGTCATCGACGAGACCGGCAACGATCCGCTCGCCGATTGCGCCGGGGTTGCCGCGTTGCATTCGGCGGTCGGCGTCTCGCATCGCAACATCGCGATATCAGTGACGGGCGCCGGGGCAGCGGCGACGATCAATGCGGGCTGTCCGCAGGATCTGTCGCTCGACGCCTTCCCGGTGGGCGCGGCGTCGCGCACCATTCTGGGCAAGACCGAGATCGTGCTGTTGCGCACAGCCGCCGATGCCTTCCGGGTCGAATGCTGGCGTTCCTTCTCGGACTATGTCTTTACTTTCCTGTCCGAGGGATCGCGCGACGCGGCGGTCTGAACTCGGAACGTTT
Source organism: Mesorhizobium sp. M7A.F.Ca.US.005.03.1.1 (assembly GCF_003997975.1). Classification (NCBI taxonomy): domain Bacteria; kingdom Pseudomonadati; phylum Pseudomonadota; class Alphaproteobacteria; order Hyphomicrobiales; family Phyllobacteriaceae; genus Mesorhizobium; species Mesorhizobium sp. M7A.F.Ca.US.005.03.1.1. Next base: position 113 of record NZ_RZRO01000050.1, on the reverse strand, counting down.
TGCAGGGCACGCTCGTTCTGCATCCGCACGCCGAGGGAGAAATGCCGATGCCGTCGAATTCCGCGCCGAAGTCGCCGGTCAAAAAGACATCGGCCGTCCGCTCGCTCGAACAT